>PBSS01000006.1 GCA_002726315.1 Acidimicrobiaceae bacterium | reverse complement strand
CAGGCTGAGTGGGGAACCGGCGGCTGCCAACGCCCCCGAAGGACCGATGCCATCGGCCAGATCACGCTCTGTGGTCGGACACATGCAGACACCGACCCCGGCGGCACCCAGCAGGCCCACGTCGGCCGGTGTCAGGTGGGTGCCATGCACGGCCGTGAGCCCTTCTCTTAACACACCCAGCCCGGCCAATAGGCCGATGGGACTGCAGCCGTGGCTGGCAGCACACTGCTCGTTCTCCCTCGGCTGCTCCGAGAGGTGCACGTGCAGGGGTGCCTCCCGGCCCTCAGCCCATGCCGCCACCTCCGCGATCGCCGCCGGATCGACGGCGCGGACCGAGTGCACAGCCGCTCCTATCTGTGCCAGTAGTCCCGACCTCAATCCCTCGACCCGCTGCACCCAGCCATCAACCGATCCGTCCCCGAAACGCCTCTGGTCCTCCCCGAGCGGAAGATACCCATCTGCCGACAGGCCACCGTGCAGGTAGCAGGAATCCAGCAGGGTGATCCTGATGCCCACATCGGCTGCTGCTGCCAGGATCGCCTCACCCATGGCGTTCGGATTCACATACGGTGTGCCGTCGGGCTGGTGGTGGAGGTAGTGAAACTCCCCAACGGCCGACACACCGGACAGTGCCATCTCGCCGTAGGTGGCCCTCGCAAGGGCATAACAGGCGTCGGGATCCAGGCGACGGGCCACCTCATACATCTGCTCCCGCCAGGTCCAGAAGGTCCCGGTCCCTGCCTGGGTCCGTCCCCGCAGGGCCCGGTGGAAGGCATGGCTGTGGGCATTGGCAAAGCCTGGCAGGGTGAGGCCCGTTAGCCGTTTTGCACCCGGTGGTGGCGCAGCCACCCCGGCGACAACGGCGGACACGAAACCATCCGCGGTATCAATGAGGATGCCGGGTTCCACCTGCCCGCGGCCCAGCCATGCCGCCTCACACCAGTAGCTGTTCATGAACCGAATATACCGGCGCATCGACGACCACTTCCTGGAGTCGACCCGTCGTTACGACAAAGTGCTTCAGCAGTACCAAAGGTGACCGCATGCACCGCCTTGTCGAGAAACTCTGGGACAGTGAACTCAGATAGTGATGGTGGTGAGGTCTTCACCGAGCACGATCTCACCATCGAAGTGCTCGGCGGCACGAGCGACCCATTCCGAGTACTGGTCTGGACTCGGCGCCGGGACCATGTGGGTGAACACAATCTGCTTGACTCCCACCCGGGCTCCAGTCTGGGCCGCTTCGATGACACCCGAGTGGTAGTCGAGGATGTCCTGGAGCATCTCGATGGGTACAAGTTCGACCAGGTCTCGCCTAATAACCGTCTGGACGTAAACGTCAGCATTCGATGCCAGCGTGTCCACCCCATCACAGGGAAGCGTGTCACCGACGATCGCGGCAACACTGCCCTCGTGCTCAAGACGAAAGCCGATAGTCGGTCGCGCCGGTGAGTGCTGGGTGGGAGCCGTCGAGACAGTGATGTCATTGACCTGGAATGAGTCCCCTGCTTCGATCTCGATGACATCGACCTTTGGACCCTCGGTGAGCTGGTCGTGGTGTTCGATGCGGTAACCGATGTCGGCCTCGAGCGCAGCCATTTGACGTTCGACGAACTGGGCAATCCCAGCTGGTCCGTAGACCGTCAGTGTGGCACTGCCTTGGGACATGACCCAGTGGGTGGTAATGACATCATTCAACGCACAAATATGGTCGCTGTGGAGATGAGTGACGAGAACAGCAGCCAAGAAACTAGGAAATAGTCCCGCTCCGGCCATACGCATCACGACACCACGACCTGCGTCGATGAGGATGCAGGTTTTACCCGCCCTTACGAGTGTCGATGGTCCGGCCCGATTGGGGTCAGGCAGCGGCGAACCCGTTCCGGTTAACACAACATCCACGAAAATCACTCTCCTCTTTTCTTGGCCGATCGAAGAAGAAACGGTCAGCTGGCTGAATATCCGCCATCCACTGGCACGATCGCACCGGTCATGTAGCTCGCCTCATCAGAAGCCAAGAACAGGGCTACCCGGGCGATCTCGTCCGGATGGGCCAGACGCTTCACAGGAATAGTCTCCTCGGCCAGCCTCTCTAGGTCGGCTGCTGTCGGTGGAACTTCGTGCCCTGAGGCCAGCATCGGCGTGTCGACCTCTCCGGGTGCCACAGCGTTGATGCGGACCCCGTGGTCAGCGTGGTCGAGGGCCATGGATCTCGTGATCTGGTGCACCGCTCCCTTGGAGGCGGAGTAGGCCAGCACCCCGACCGCACCCACCCCGCCCCAGATAGAACCGAAGTTGACGACTGATCCGGACCCCCGGGGGACCATGTGTCGGACCGCCGCTCGTGACATGAAAAAGACACCATCCACGTTGACCGACATCACCCTCCGCCAATCCTCGTCAACTGTGTCCCGGGCATCGGCCCGATGGATCACCCCCGCAGCGTTGACGAGGACGTCGATGCAGCCGTGTGTCGCAACAACACTGTCGACCGTGCCGTTACAGAAATCCGGATCGCTGACATCGCCGACAATGACGGATGAACCTGTCTCTTCGGCTACCAGGCAGGCACCGGCCTCGTCCCTGTCGACCAGAGTGACGATGGCACCAGCTTTGACGAAGGCCCACACTGTGGCTGCACCCATCCCCGAGGCGCCACCGGTGACGACAGTGACCTTCCCGGAGAGCATTTCGATACTCATTGTCCCTGTCCCTCCATGGGGTCGAGGTTGACACCCCCAAAGGTTTGTTCGATCGGTTGTAATTCCACTCGGGCCACATTCACATACCAGGGGGCATCCAAGGCATAGGCAATCGAAGCAGCGACGTCCTCACTGGTTATCTCGGTGATGCCGGCCTCTTTGAACCTGTGCCGGAGGTCAGGGTCATCGATGGCGGCATCGTAGAACTCGGTGCGCACCCGCCCGGGGCAGATCTCGGTCACCCGTATACCGGTACCCGCCAACTCCAAGCGCAAGTTGGTGGACATCAGGTGGATTGCTCCCTTAGACGCTCCGTAGACACCTGACCCAAGCGGGTACAGGCCTGCAACAGAGCCGATGTTGACTATGTGTCCGTGCCCTCGCTTGATCATCGGCCCAAGGACAGCACGAACCGCATGCAGAGCCGCGGTCACGTTGGTCCCGATGGTCTGGTCAATGTCGGCCGGGTTGGCATCAGGAAGTGACTGAATCGCCCGACCCACACCGGCGTTGTTGACAAGCACGTCTACCCCGAGGGAGCCGAACAGGTCATCCATGGCAGTGGTGTCTTGCACGTCCATCACATGGGTGGTGCATCCGGTTGCCACACCTAGCGCCTTCAACTTGTCCTTCCGTCGGGCCACGGCGTGAACGGTCAGGCCTCTTGCACACAGGTCGGCAACAACGGCCTCCCCGATGCCCGCCGAGGCACCAGTCACCAGTGCGGCCCGGTAGTCGCTGATGGTCATGGGGACAACCGTAGACCGCCCACAACAACTACAACAAAGGCCAGCGGGGTGTAACTTCTCGCCTGTGAAGTATTAGGAGGTGGCGGATGCGTGATGAGACACAGTGTGTGATCGTGGGTGGTGGGGCCCTCGGCGTCGGCCTCCTCTACCACCTAGCTCACGAGGGCTGGGCCGACACTCTCCTGATAGAAAAGGGTGAGCTCAGTTCCGGCTCCACTTGGCATGCAGCTGGCCTTGTCACAAACTTCATCGGCAGCCTCAACATGGCCAAGGTCCACGATCACGGGGTCAAGCTCTACCAGCAACTTGAGGCTGAGACCGGAATGTCCACGGGCTGGCACTCCTGTGGTTCTATCCGCCTAGCCACCAACCCGGATGAGGCTGACTGGTTTCAATACGTCAAGGGGATGCTCGACTCAATCGGAGTAGAGGCACATCTCATCGGACACTCCGAGATCCGAGAACACCAGCCCCTGGTCGACGACCTCTCAGACGTCATCTTCGGGCTTTGGACCCCCGACGATGGCTGGGCCGACCCTACAAGCGCCACCAATGCCATGGCCGTCGGGGCCCGCCAACTGGGTTGTGAGATCGCCCGCCACACGCTTGTGACCGACATGAACCAGCTTCCTGACGGACGCTGGGAGATCATCACTGAACACGACGGTGAGCAGGGTCGGGTGGTTGCCGACCACGTCGTGAATGCCGCCGGCCACTACGGCCCCCAGGTCGCAGCCATGGCTGGCATAGAGGTCCCGATCGTCTCGATGATCCACCAATACCTCATAACCGAAACACTCCCCGAGATGGTCGAACTGGGCTTCGAACCACCGGTCTTACGCGACCCCCGGGCATCGTGCTACTACCGGCGCGAGATCGACAGCCTCCTTGTTGGCCCCTACGAACGGGCTGGCGCTCGCACCTACGGAGTCGACGGCGTCGACTGGGACCTCCACTTCCACCTCACCCCACCCAATGTCGAGGTCCTAGCACCGTGGCTGGAACTGGCTGCCCAGCGGATACCCGTGTTCGGCGATGCCGGCATCAAGAAGGTGATCAGTGGCCCCATCACCCACACCCCCGATGGTGGATATCTCATGGGCCCTGCACCGGGTTTGCGCAATTACTGGATGTGCGTCGGCTCGTCCATAGGCGTAGCTCAGGGGCCAGGCGACGGAAGGTACCTGGCCCAGTGGATGGTGCACGGTCAAACCGAGGTGAATGTCCGCGAGATGGACCCACGCCGCTTCGGACCATGGGCGACCCTTGATTACACGATCGACAAGTCAACAGACGAGTACCACGAGATGTACCAGGTTCGCATGCCGGGCGAACACCGCTCTGCCGGCCGGCCCCTTGGGAAGACACCGGTTTGGGCAGAACTCGAGGCCTGTGGTGCCCAGTGGCAGGACGTCTGGGGCTGGGAGAGGGTCAGCTACTACGGCCCTGTCGAGGACTACTCGTGGCGACGCTCCAATGCCTTCGAGGCCGTGGGCGACGAATGTCGCGGGGTCCGGGAGCACGTGGGGCTGGCAGACCTCACAGCATTCGCCAAGTTCGAGGTCACCGGTCCCAATGCAGGCGCCCTGCTAGACCGATTGTCGGCCAATCGGTTGCCTATCCGACAGGGCGGTACCCGCCTCGTACACATGCTCACCGACCTCGGTGGCATCGAGTGCGAAATGACCATTACCAAACTGGCCGACGATCGCTTCTACCTGAACTCGTCGATCTCGGGCGAGTCCCACGACCTTGATTGGCTCGTGCAGCACATCCATCCCGGAGAACAGGCGACTGTCACGGACGTAACCACCAGCCTGGGTCTACTGGCCGTGAGTGGCCCTCGAGCACGCGAGGTGCTGGCTGGCCTGACAGACGCTGACCTCGGGAACGACGCGTTCCCCTGGCTAACAGGCCAAGAGATCACTGTCGCCGGCCTGCCCTGTATCGCCCTGAGGCTGTCCTATGTGGGGGAGTTGGGCTGGGAACTGCACCATCCGATTGACAGAATGCCCGAACTCTACGCGGCGCTTGTTGAAGCCGGCGCTCCCCACGGCATGGTCCACTTCGGCGCCTACGCCATGAACTCCATGCGCTTGGAGAAGGCCTACAAGGCCTGGGGTAACGAACTCACCACCGAGATCACACCCGTCGAAGCAGACTTGGGTCGCTTCGTGACCCTCGACCGTGAGTTCCTGGGGAGTCAAGCTGTCGTGGCCCGACGGGAACTGGCCGGCGATGACAATACCGGCCTAACCATGGTAATCGTCTACTGCGAAGTCGATTCCACTGACTCCGACTGCCGGGGCAATGAGCCTGTCTACGAGGCGGGAACCGACACCATCATGGGAATCACCACCAGTGGAGCTTGGGGGCACACCGTAGAGAGGTCACTCTGCTTCGCCTATGTCGATCCGGCGTTCCAAGAGCCCGGCTCGACTTTCGAGATCGGACTGCTGGGCGAACGCCGCATAGCGACCGTGCTGGATGGCCCGGCCTACGACCCGGCTAACGAGCGGCTTAGAGCCTGAACGAAAAGCGAAGAGGCTAGGGGGACCCGATGAGCGACACTGCAACCACTGGGGAGGCGCCACGACGCAGGTCCGGTGGCCGTGCCGCCCGGGTCGCAGCCCGGGTCACTGGCCCCTCCGAGTACGAATTGGCTGTGAAACCCGGCTATCCCGGTGGCCGCTACATCCCCCTCACCGAATCGGACTGCGCACAGGTCTACGAAACCGCCCTGTGCTTGCTCGAAGACGTCGGCATGGCCGGTGCCATTGAGGAGTTCATTGAAGTGGTCACGGCTGCCGGAGGTCGACTGGACGAAGACCAGCGCCTCCTCTTCCCCCGTTCAGTCGTGGAACATGCCATTGCAACAGCCGCCAAGACATTCACCTGGCACGGCCTTGACCACAATCGCTCCATCGACATCGGCGGCAGCGGAGTGCACTTCGGCACCGCGGGTGCGGCCGTATCGATCTGGGAACACGAAACCCGTACCCACCGGCCGTCAACGCTCCTGGACATCTATGACACATCCCGCCTCATCGACACCCTCGACCACATCCACTTCCACGGCCGAACCCTCGTCCCAAGAGACATGGCCGACAGCCACGACCTGGACCTCAACACTGCCTACGCGGTAGCTATGGGCACCACCAAGCCGATCGGTATCTCGTTCTTCCAACCCGAGCATGTCTTCGAGACGATCGAGATGTTCGACACCATGCTCGAGCGCCAGGGTGCCTTTGCCGACCGACCCTTCTGTATGGCGCACAATACTTTTGTCGTACCGCCGCTGCGCTTCGCTGAGGAAGCAGCCAGATGCATGGTTGCCCAAACCAGGCTCGGGATGCCGATCAAGTTGGTGTCGGCCGGACAGGCCGGTGCCACCTCACCGGCTGCCCTGGCCGGATCACTCGCCCAAGGTCTCGCCGAGTGCCTAGGGGCACTGACATGCGTCAACCTCCTCAAGGCCGGGCACCCCTGTGTCATGGCCCTCTGGCCATTTGTGTCAGACCTACGCACAGGTGCCATGAGCGGAGGATCAGGCGAGGAGGCTGTAATCAACGCAGCGTCGGCCCAGGTCTGCAATTGGCTGGGACTTCCCTCAGGGGTTGCCGCGGGCATGACCGACTCCAAGTTGCCCGATGCCCAGGCCGGATATGAGAAGGGACTCACTGTGGCCCTAGCGGGCCACGCGGGTGCCAACCTCGTCTACGAGTCAGCCGGGATGCTTGCCAGCCTGCTGGCTTGCTCGTTCGAAGCCCTCGTCATCGACAACGACATGCTCGGAGCCATCAACCGCTCCATTCGGGGAATTGAAGTCACTCCCGAGACCCTGTCGGCCGAGGTGATCCATGACGTTGTTCGCGGGCCAGGACACTTCCTGGGCCATGACCAGACGCTCGCTATGATGCAGACCGAGTATCTATACCCTGAGGTTGGCGACCGACTTAACCCCGACAACTGGTATGACGCCGGTTCCAAGTCCGTCGACGAACGGGCCCGGGAGCACGTCCAAAATGTGCTCTCAACACATTTCCCCTCCCACATCCCACCCGCTGTGGATGATGCCGTGCGCCAGCAGTTCGACATCCACCTTCCCGTCGAAGAGTTGACCGCCAGCAGTCGCTGGTAGCCACCCAGCAGACCAGGTGCCATGCTTGGAGCCATGACCGCTCCAACAGAACTGGAACTGATTGCCCGACTTGCCTTGGCCGTGGTACTCGGCGCAGTGCTCGGCCTCGAACGCGAGACCCGTCACAAGACCGCCGGACTACGCACCCACACCCTGGTAGCACTCGGAGCAGCACTGTTCACGATCGCCGGAGCGTTCGCCGTGGTGGGTGTTCAAAACGACCCCTCCAGGATTGCAGCTCAGGTGGTGACCGGAATCGGCTTCATCGGCGCTGGCGCCATGATCCGTAGCGGTGTCACGATCACGGGGATCACCACAGCTGCCACGCTCTGGATGGCGGCGGCCTTCGGTGTAGCTGCAGGTATGGGCCTCTACCTGGTGTCGGTTGCATCGGGAGCAATGGCACTCATCGTGGTTCTGGCCTTCGGTCCACTGAAGCCATACGTACTTTCTCCCCGCTCACGGCGCCGTCTCGATATCAGTCACCTCGGGGGCCACGACACCCTTGACACCCTCATCTCCGAAGTGGGCGACTCCGGTGGACGCCTCAGCATGATCGAGACAGCCGATGAGGGCGACATCCGCCGCACGAGTGTGGTGGTGTGGGGAATTGCAGTACCCCGGTTGGACAACCTGTTACTTCAACTCGCCGACCGACCCGACGTCATCGAAATCAGCCCGCCACCCCCGACCGGTTGACTCAGGTGACCGACCAGTTCGCGACGCCGGAACCAAAGCCGTTCATCGACGGTTCGGGACCACGCAACGTCGTGGTCATCCTGCTCGACAGCCTCAACCGGCGAATGCTGGGCTGCTATGGAGGCACTGAATTCGAAACACCGAACCTTGACAGGCTTGCGGCCCGCTCACTTCGCTTCGATCGTCATTACTCGGCTTCACTGCCGTGCATGCCTGCACGCCACGACATCCTCTGTGGTGCCTGGGACTTCCTATGGAGACCGTGGGGTTCTATCGAGATCTGGGAATCCAACATCGCCCGCGAGATGCGAATGCACGGTGTCGCCACCGGCATCATCACCGACCACCCTCACCTCTTTGAGACCGGTGGTGAGAACTACCACACCGACTTTGGGATGTGGGACTACGTAAGGGGTCACGAGGGCGACCCATGGCGGCTCAGAGAGGATCCTTCTTGGGTGGGTACCCCCGCACTGCCGGCCACAGAGGGTTGGGTACACAGGGGCTACGACACCTCAAGAACATGGTTCCGCGATGAGGCCGACTTTCCCGGACCGCGGACCATGCAGGCGACTGCAGACTGGCTTGACCGGAATGCCGGACATCATGACAGGTTCTTCCTGTTCGTCGATGAGTTTGACCCCCACGAGCCGTTTGACACACCCGAGCGCTGGGCCTACCGCTATCACGACCAGCGCGACGAACCCCTTCAGATATGGCCGCCCTATGGCCGCCACGTGATTGAGAAAGGCTTCATCACAGAACATCAGGCCGAGCAGTTGAGGGCCAACTACGGAGCCAAGTTGTCGATGATCGATCACTGGCTCGGGAAAGTCCTGGACTCCATGGACAACAATGGTCTGTGGGATGACACTGCTCTGTTCCTAGTCACGGACCATGGCCACTACCTAGGCGAACGAGATGAAATGTTCGGAAAGCCCCTGTCCCCCATCTACAACCTGCTCGGAGCCATCCCGATGCTCGTGGCGTGGCCCGGGGTCGAACCCGGCAGTCGGGATGCCCTCACCACTAGCGTCGATGTCCATGCCACACTCACCGACCTGTTCAACCTTGAGATTGAGCACCGCACACACGGGGTTTCGCTCCGAGGTGTGATCGAGGGAACCCGACCCACGGCACACGAGTATCTCCTGCAGGGCTATTTCGGACGCGAAGTCAACGTCATCGATAGAGAAGGTAAGTACATCCGCGGGGTTGAGGGTGAACGGACCGACGTAAGTGTCTGGTCAAACAGGTGGTCGACAATGCCCGTCCACGCCTTTCCGCGACTCAGTCTTGCCCGACCTGACGATAGGGCGACACTCGACCGCATGCCGGGAAGTGACATCCCAGTGATCCGACAGCCATTCACCGCCGATGACCTCAACAGCGGTGCTGTCTACCTTGCAGGTCAGACTGCTGGAGCAGAATCGGAACTCTACGACACCTCCGACAGTGAAGAATCCGAGGATCTAGCAGACTCAGCACGCTCCAACCACTACGTGGCCCTGCTCCGCCACGCCCTCATCGAAGTTGAAGCCCCTAGTGAACAGTTTGTAAGGCTTGGACTCGACTGAACCAAACAGGCTCAACCACCGACTAGGTGCCCAACAGGGCCATTCGGATCGACAAACTTTCCGATCTCCAACCACGGTACTGTCACCCTTGGAGCCCCAAGGACACCCGGACCTACCTGGTAGCGATCAAATAACAGGACTACCCCGTCTGCACTGAGGGCAAGGTTCTCGAAGTTGGATGCTTCAACTGCCAGGCCCTCAGTCCAAACCACGTCCTTGCCAAAGCGTTCCGTCAGATCGGCGTTAGCCACCCTCGCGAGAGTTTCCAACCATGGGCTGTCGTCATAAAAGACGTCAAGTGGACCCAAAAGGCTGCCATCAGCAAGATCCACTACAACCGCTGCTACCCACTGGTCTCCACTGGCAGCGCCACCCCATTCAACGGTCAGGTCATATTCGACACTTACCACCCGAGTGTCGAGCAGGGACACGACTCCGCTACCAAAAAGGTGGCTCGGCTCGATGTCTGACGACTCGTCCTCGAACAGGTCGGCTGCGAATAGGGCCCTAGCGTGCTCCACCGGTTGTCGCAGTTGGGAACCCACTCCCGCAGCCACACCCAAACCATCAACAGTCGGAAACGCCATGTCGAACGTTCCATCCGGTTCGATCGTGCCCGTCAGTCGCTCAATAGAAAGAGATGGGGTCACCGGGAGGAAGACCCACGAACCAACAGGTGACACTGCCGGAGGTGCGAACGACACGTTGGAAGTGGAACTTCGAGGAGGTGCTGTGACTGGGGCAGCAACCACCGGGTCATGAGCGTCTGACAGGCCCCGGCCAAGATCAGTCGCACAACCTGGTGCAATACAGACGATGGCGGCCAGAGCTGTGGCGAGGACCGGCCTTGTGGACCATTTTGGCACGACAGCAGGGTACCCACAGGTTGATCTCGGCAGGGGTCGGCCCAACGGTCATCTACCTATTAACGACAAGCTGTGCTCGCGCCACCTACCTCTAGGGGGCACTTAGTACCATCGAGCCGTGCGACGAAGAAGAGAGCGACTGTCGACCGACCTGGCTCCCGACCAGATGTTGCTCGACCTCGTCAACGGGCTCCGTGATGTTGAAGACCGTGTCTCCACCTTGGAGAACCGCTTCGATTCGTTGGGGGAACATGCCACCAGTGGCGACGATGACGCTGTGATGGAACTACGCCTCCACGCAGCCCGCCTGTCCGCTGAGCTGTCGAGAGTGACCGTGGAATTACGCGGCAGAATCGCCGAATTGGGAAACCAGGCTGGGCTCACCTTCGAAGATGACCCCTCCACACCCTCCCTTGCAGACGACGAGGCCTTCGAAGACCTAAGCGCAGACTCACCAGCCCGCGCTCCTGGGAGCCGACGCACCAGTGGTTGGCAACCGGCAAACTAGGCCACAGAAAAACCGGAAAACATGGCCAGACTCACCCGTCTGTCGGATCAGTCGGCGTAGTCAGCCAGGACAGTCACTAGTTCCTGGATGCGGGCCTGGATGCGCCCGAACTCCAGCCAATCAGCCGGATCTTCGGCAAGCGCACCTGCAGCACCAGCCTGAAGCCGTTCAATCTCGGCCACGATCTCGGCCACGCCGTCCACGATGACTGAGGGGATACCAGCTGACTTGTCAGCAGAATCAGCTGCCGTGGAACCCTCCTCACCGTTACCTTCAGCCAGTTTTGGTGCGACAACTCCGCCGAACAGGTCGCTCAGGTCAGCCCCGGTCAACTCCTCGAGCGCCTCCTTGAGCGAGTTAGCCATTACGACTCGCTCGCCAACTGAGGCGATCACGCGCTCCAACTCAGGCACGGTCCTATCCCCCTCGGCCTGCACATAAAGTGGCCTCACGTACAAAATTGAGTTCTCAATCGGTACAAGCAGCAACTCACCGAACAGCACTGACGAGCCACGCTGGCTTAGCAGGGTCTGAAGGCTTGCAACCTCCTCGTCGTTACGGATCCGCTCCTCGGCCAGGGCGGGACCATCAAAGTTAGATGTCGGTGGACGGAAGACGACAGCCTCCCCGTAGTTGGGGCCGTCGCTTCGGCCCACCATGTAGGCAGCTAATTCCTTGCGGGCATCGTCTTCATCAAGCGGAACAAATGCCCTAATGATCACGAACTCAGCTCCGTCGGGATCTCCGCCGGGAAGGTCGACCATTGTGCGGTAAGGCGCCATCCGTGCATCTCTGGTTCCCGATGGAATCCCCTGTTCGTCCCTGACGGTCAGGTTGGCGGCACCCTGCCCGGTCCGGCCCGGGTCCTGGGAGACAGCCCATTCTGCTGCCCGCTGGTAGAAGTTCTCGGTGTCATCGACGTGGTAGGCGCCCCAGAGTTCAGTCTGGATCCGGAAGAGGTCCTCGGCGTAGCGAAGGTGCCCGGCCAGCGATGGTGGCATTTCCGACATCGGTGTAAATAGGCCAGAGAATGCACCCTGATAGGCCCTAATTAATGGATCGTCAGGATCGGAAACATAGAAGGTGACGTCACCGGAGAAGGAGTCGACAACCGCTTTGACCGAGTTGCGCACATAGTTCAGCCTGTGGCGGAGGTCGCTGGTTCCCGGTAGGTCCGAAACCGGGGCACGTTGCGAGTACGGGTACCTGTCGGTGGTCGTGTAGCCGTCGACTATGTAGTAGATCCCGCCGTCTACGAGCACAGGATAAGGATCGGCGTCGACATGGAGGAATGGAGCCAACTTCTCGACTCGCTCACGTACGTCGCGCACGTAAATGATCTGAGAGTCGTCGGTGATGAAGTTGGATATCAGGGGCTCTATCTGACCGAACCTGAGGGCGAAGGCCAACTTGCGCAAGACCGACCCGATCTGAACACCTCCCTCGCCTCCGATGTCGGAATAGCGGATCACCCTGGTCTCTTGGTTCTCATCGGTGAAGTCAACTTCGTCTCGGCTCGCACCGACGACTGCATAGCCCTCAAGGCCTTCCCCGACGTAGACCTGTGGAGTGTCGAGAACCACGTCGACTCCGTCATCGATTGCCACCGGTAGGTCTCCGATAATGAAGTTGGGGTCTCCGGAGCCCTTCACCTGGCTAACCGGCGCCATCGCCGCGCCGTAGCCGTGTGTGAATGCAACGTGTTGGGCCTCCCATGAGCGAGTCGTGTTGAGGTCCAGTTCGCGAACACCAAGGATCACCTGGGCCGTCTCACCGTCAACCTGATACCGGCCATCGTCGAGGATTTCGCTGAACTGGTAAAACTCACGCTCGCCCTGGAGGCGATCGAAGGTTGCCTGGACAATAAGCGGATCCAATATTCGGATGTTCTGCACCGTCCTGACATTTGATCTCAGGTCCGCTGCTGTGATCTCGGTGTCAAAATCGTCAATCGTCACCTCTTGAATCTCGTCAAGGCCGTAGGCGGTCCTCGTCGCTTCAATGTTTCGTTCGATGTAGAGAGCCTCTTTTTCGGACTCGGCAGGCTCAACCCTGAGGCCCTGTATGACGGCCGGGTATATGCCACCCATGACTAGCGCCACAAACGACCACAGGCCGACGGCCAACGTCGGCAGTACCCAACCGCGGCGTCGGATGTTCACCAGAAGCAGCACAACAGCCAGCAGTGAAATTAGGATCAGCAGGTTGGTTGCAGGAAGTTCGGCTTTGACATCCGTGTATGAGGCACCGTCAACAACCCCTCGGGTTGAGGTCGTCAGTTCGAACCTGGCCAGCCAGTAGTCAGCGGCCTTCACTAGGGCTATAGCGCCGAGCAATACCGAAAGGTGGGCCTTCACCTGAGGCTTAACCCTTTCGCCGATCGTCTGGAACCTGATACCGCCGTTTAGGTAATGGGAAATGGACGTAATGACGAGAGTCACGGCGAGAGTCGAGAAGAGCCATCCGACTACAAAGGTGAGCATCGGGAGTTGAAAAATGAAGAATCCAATGTCACGCCCAAACTGGGCATCCTCGATGCCGAAGTCGACGCGGTTGGTATAGAGAAGCCACTCTTGCCACTTGTCTGACACTCCGAAGCCAGCAATCAGCGAGAAGAGAACTGACACCCCTAGTCGTAGCAACCTGCCGCGACTACCCACGATGAGGTGGTAATGAACAAGGAGTTCCTCCTCGGGCCCGGGTGGCCGAACGGCTGGGGCCAGGCGCTCGGCAATGACCAGGTTCCCGTAGAGACTCCCGAAGAACAGCACCGCAAAGAGAACGACGAGGACCACTTGGGCACCGAGTACCGACGTGAACACGTCGCGGTGGCCAAGAGAGTCGAACCAGAGAAAGTCTGTGTAGAAGCTGGCCAGTCCCCGCAACGACACCATGCCAATGAAAAAGACGGCCACTGCTCCGAGCGCCATTAGCCGGAACCTTCCCGACCCAGCCCGTTTTCCCCTACGGGGCATAGGGCGGGGACGTGGTGGTGGTGCATCCTCAGGGCGCATCGTCGTAGCCTAACGCCGGTTCTGATTTTGGCCCTACGGGCAAGCGTGTCGGTTAGCCGACTTCTACCCGGAAGCAGATGGAAGTGCCAAAGTGTTGGCGTTGCCACCAAGTTCGGCCAACACCGCCAATGCGTCTTCCAGGTTCCCGACACCCTCCACCCGAAGGTCGCCGGCCACATCCCGAGCGTCAGATGCCTCGTGTTCGGGAACCAGGAACAAGTCAATCCCGGCCTGACGGGCCGCAAATACCTTCTGTCTGATCCCACCGATGGGGCCGACGACACCATCGATGTCGATTGTGCCGGTTGTCGCAACCCGCAGGCCCGCTGTCAACTCGCCGGGTGTCAGGACCTCGAGAATCGCCAGGGTTAGGGCTAGACCAGCCGAGTTTCCACCAACCTTGTCAGTCCGGATCCCCACATCAACTGGAAGGTCATCTACGTCCTCCCAGCGTGTCTGGGGACCGATACCGAGGAACCCGACGGTCGGATCGTCCTCACGGGCAGCCAGTTCGACGACCACTGTCCTGAGGTTGTCTCCGTCCAAGTCCTCGACGAGGATCTCGATCTCATCGCCCGGAGATCGCCCCTTGACCAGAGCCACCAATTCCTCAACATGCATTGTCGCAATGCCATCTATTGCCACAATCACGTCATCGGTGGTCAGGTACTCAGCGGCAGGGTCGTGCACAGTGGCCATGCCAACACCTGTTGCCACGAATGGATCAAGGCCCAGGTGCCTTAACGCAACGGCTTCAGCGGTCGACTTAGACACCCGCATCAACTCGATGTTGAACTCTCGGTTCTCATCGCGGCTCCGTTCGCCTAGCACGTCTTCTTGGTTCACGACCAGGCTGGAATCGTCAACGGTTGCCCACAGGTACTCCCAACCGTTCACTGTCGAGTCCTGCTGGACCGTTGTGAAGTACACCTCACCGGAAGCCGGGAAGCTCTCGCCCTTGAAAACGACAATGCGTTCAGACAGTGCATTAACGGTGCCTGGTCGAAATATGAAGTACGGCAACCTCACGAATGTCAGTGCCGCGGCCATCAGGCCTAGGAGGAGAAGGCCAACTGCCACAACGGGCTTCACATGTCGAGGGGCGCCACCGGTTGGATCAATACCCGGCTGTAGTCTGTCGTCTGCTGTGTTCACAATGCTCGTAACCAACCTGTTCCCGTGCCTCATCCTCGTTGCCATGTTCGTGGTACACATCCAGATGGCCCAAGGTTCGACAACTCGTACCAGACCCTCCACAGGGCTGGTAGCACCCAGCCTGCCATGACAGCCGCTGAGTCATGGGGCACGCCATCATGAATACACAACAGAAGTACGAGTACGCCGTGGACCGACAATGGGGTGCTGCCGCCCTCTCTGGCCTGTGGTTCCATCCGCCCCACAAGGTGCTGATTGGGAAACGGGCACGAATACGCTGGTGGCACAGGCTGCGCTCAGTCATCCTGCTGACAGGGTTCGTGGTCATCGGTGGGATCGTCCTCGCCACTGTGATCGGCCTGATGGTCATGGGAGCCGGATTCCTACTCGAACAGGCCATCGGCTGAACGGTGACGCCCCGCCACGAGCACACCAAACCACCTCCGACCTATGAAAGTGCACTCCGCCGCCAGCAGGTGATCCTGGCCGGGCACTTGGGACACCCAGCGGAAGCCCGTCGATGCCTTGGAGATGTGGAGCCATCGGTCCGGTCCGCTGCCATCGGTGCACTCCACAGACTCGGCTGCATCACCGATACGGAGTTGAAAGAATCCCTCGCCGACCCGGAGCCTCAGGTTCGGCGACGGGCACTTGAGGTGGTCGTCACTACGGTCCATCCGGCCGGACGCCACGGTCTGGTGGCCCTTCTATCAGACGATGACTCCAGCGTCACAGAAGTTGCTTGCTGGGCTGCAGGAGAGAGAAGTGATCTTGCCGGGCTGACGGTTGCTTTGCTCTGTTGCATTGCTACCGATCACAAAGATGCCCTTTGTCGCGAAGCAGCCGTAGCCTCCCTCGGCTCTCTCGCCCACAACGCTGGCCTCCCAGCTGTGCTGACAGCCCTAGGGGACCGACCACCGGTTCGACGTCGGGCGGTTCTAGCGCTTGCCGCATTCGATGATCCCAGAGCGGAAGCCGCCCTCCTAGTAGCACTCAAGGACCGGGACTGGCAGGTGAGGCAGGCGGCCGAGGACCTTCTGGGACGATAGGTCACGTAGCACCCACATAGCAGAGTGCAAAACCCAACTTCTGCAGCTCCATTCTCGCTCACCTCAATGAGGCTTAGCTCGAGATTCTTGAATCGACCTAATCATGCTCGCTACTTAACTAGTTCTTCACTTGAATGGGGGGCCCTGAGACCCAAGGTGCACATTTTAGGAGCGAGTCTTGTAGCACCCGATCGCTAACGCCTGGGATCAATGAACATGGCCCTCATCGCCTCGAAGGACTCGATGCACTGACCGGCACCCAGCACTACACATTCCATGGGGGCCTCCACATGGGTAACTGGAATGCCGGTCTCATCTGCCAAGCGTTTGTCGAAACCACTGAGGAGGCTGCCACCACCTACCAGGTGCAGTCCCTGCACGAGCAGGTCCTGTGCTAACTCCGCGGGTGCCTGAGCAAGGCATGAGACCACTGAGTCAATGATTGCTGAGACGGGTTCATCGATGGCCTGGCGGATCTCAGCCGGAGTGAGGACAATCGTTTTGGGAAGGCCACTGACAAGCTCGCGGCCACGAACCTCGGCACGCATTTCACCCGGCGTTTCAGAGGCTGACCCGCAGACCAACTTGATCTCCTCTGCCGTCACCTCTCCGATCGCAACGCCGTACTCCCTACGCACGTGAGCTTGGATCGCAGCATCTATATCGAATGATCCGATCCTGAGGGCCTCTATGGCGACTACACCCCCGAGGGACAACAGAGCCGACTCGGAGGTACCGCCACCGATATCGACGACCATGTTGCCGACTGGCTCACTGATCGGCAGGTTGGCTCCTATCGCAGCTGCAAGTGGCTGCTCGATCAACTGGGAATCTGCTGCCCCGGCGTTCTTCGCAGCTTCAGTGACCGCTCGCCGCTCAACCGCGGTAATTGCGGAGGGAACACACACCAGGACTTTGGGTCGATTCAACCGACTCACCCCGACTCTTTCCAGGAGGAGTCGAATCATCCGTTGGGTCACGTCGAAGTCGGTGATAGCTCCCTTCCTGAGGGGCCTGACGGCAACTATGTGAGCCGGCGTCCTACCGATCATCCTCCAGGCATCACGGCCCATCGCCAGGACCTCACTAGTCCGCTCGTTCATTGCAATTACCGACGGTTCGGCCAGAACAACACCCTCGCCGCGCGTATAGACAAGGGTGTTCGCTGTGCCGAGGTCGATTGCTAGATCACGTGCCATCTCAGACAGGTCTCCCGCCGCTATCAGCGTCCTCGTCAGCGATCATCTGCACGGCACTGGAACTGTGCGAACCAGGGTGTTGGTCACGGTTCAACTGCCGCAGGGTCCTCCGGAACTCGTCAGGGTCAAGGTTGTGTTTCTTGGGGCGGCTCAATAGCCAGATCAGCACTGATCCCAAGCTGGCCATGATGATGGCTCCAAGGAGGAACACGAGGCTGGAGTTCATGCTTGGCCGCCGGAAGTATCAACAGGTACCGAGGCACCAGGAGGCCATTCCAGGTCGTCGAGGTCCACGAGGTGTTGAGCCCCTATTCCCCAATGCTCGCCACCGTCCCATGTTTCAAGTTTCCAGATGGGGACGGTTGCCTTCAAAGCATCGATACAAAAACACCCTGCCGAAAATGCAGCTTGGCGATGAGCAGAGGACACGACTGCAACCACAGCAGCCTCCCCGATAGGCACCACCCCAATCCTGTGCAAGAGGGCAATTCGAACAACCGCAGGCCACCGCCGACGAGCCTCGTCAGCGACACGCTGAAGTCTCGGCACCACCTGTTCCTCGTAAGCCTCATAGACGAGTCTGGTCACATCAGTGCGACCTTCAGCATGGTTCCGAGCGTTCCCACTGAACAGGACCACAGCACCACAGTCATGCCGGCCGGCCCACGCGAGAGCCTCCTCGACTGGGAGAATTCCCTCAATAAGGCCGAGCCACGTGTCGGAGTCGACTGGTGCCATGGATGACATCGTCGTCATGGTACGACCACCATCCCACTGATCGACGGCAGCCTGTCAGAACAAACCGATGAAGAGGCCCAACCGAGGTGAGCACCCCCCGAACTGCCCCTACGATGCACCTATGGACTTGCCTGAGATGCCCGAGTCTGATGATGAGCATCCCTCCATCGATGACGTCATGGGCCAGGTCTTCGGTGGCTCCTTCGGTGACATGTTCGAAGGAGTTCTTCATGCAATGAAGAGCCAAGGAACGGACGCGTCTGCGACACGCCAGCTAGCAGTGACCATTGCGACTGGTGGTGAAAGTGAACCAAACGTGGACCCGACTGTCCGCATGGAATACGAATCCCTCGCACGGGTCGCAGAGCTCCACGTCGCCGACCGAACCGGGCTCCCAGCCGGCAGGAAGGGATCCGTCACGATCGAACCTGTCACCAAGGCGGTCTGGACAGCCCGCATGGTCGACACGCTCCAACCGCTCCTCAAACGGGTATCCGGATCCCTCCATGCCACCCCTGACACTCATCACGAACCTGAGGCTGAAGTTGGAAACGATCCTATGTCTGCATGGATATCCAGCCTGGTGAAAGCGATCGCCCCACTAATGTCAAGCCTGACGACGGGCACGATGGTCGGTCGCCTCGGCTCCCGAAGCCTCGGCAGCTACGACCTCCCAATCCCCGGGGACCCGACCTCACCGGATGCTGACCGTGTCATGTTGATCGTCCCCAGCATTGAGGCCTTTGCCACCGACTGGAGTATCCCGGCCGCCGACTTACGGCTCTGGGTCTGTCTGCATGAACTAACCCACCACAGTGTGCTCAGTGTCCCCCATGTTGGTGACTCCCTCACAGATCTCCTGATCCGCCACGCCGGTGCATTCCACAACGACCCCACAGAACTTCAACAACATCTGGGTGAAATCGACCTCATGGCTGGACCTGATTCCATCACCCAGCTACAGCAAATACTGGACCCTGAAATGCTCCTCGGAGCGGTCAGATCACCAGACCAGGAGGCCCTGTTACCGAGGATCGAATCACTTGTTGCTGTCCTCATCGGCTACGTGGACCACGTGATGGATGAGATCGGCAGTCGCCTGATTTCGACCTATCCGATGGTCACAGAGGCACTGCGGCGACGGCGGGTTGAGACCAGCGGAGCCGATCGTTTCGTTGAACGTATCCTGGGCCTGAACCTGACCCAGAAACAGATCGACCGTGGCAACAACTTCATATCCGGGGTGGTCGAACGGGCCAGTCCTGAGGCCCTGAAGCGACTCTGGACAGAAAAGGCCCACCTTCCCACACCAAATGAAGTTGATGCTCCAGGCCTGTGGCTGGCCCGGATAGACCTAGACGATGACCCCGACAGCCTGGAGACGCTAGGGGCCTAGGCGGTCGTGGGAGGCTGGTCGCCACTCTCCCGGTTCCAAAAGCCGAGCTGGCCATCGGGACGTTCAGGGTCAATTGGTGTGTCCACCCTGCCAGCTGCCCGTGACCCCGCCAAGTACCAGACAAGAGCAAATCCGGTGCCCACGGCTACAAGCCCGTAACCGAGTTCTACCGGCAGTGGAGCCACGACTGCCACGAAGGCGCCCACAGCCCAACTCAGTTGGAATCGACCCTCAAACCTGCTGAACGAACGACCGTGGTTGGCGTCGGGTGCATCACGTTGGACCAACGAGTCAAACGCCAACTTGGCTGCAGCTGACGAACCCGCCACCACTACAGCCAGGACCATCGCACCATGAAGTGAGCCCAGCCAACTGGCCAACACCCCGCCCAGCATCGCCGCCACGAGAACCCCGGTAATAATTCGCTCCTCACCGGCAGTCCGCCGAAGGCGCGGTGCAAACCACGCACCGAAGAGTACTCCCGAGCCGGCACACACCAATACCACTCCGAAGTGCCAGACAGGAGCGCCGGGACTCCCCAAGATGTCCTGCCCACGCGCTACACCGACCGCCGCTCCTACAGCCCTCCCGGGACCGTCCAGGCTGAGGCCCTCATCACCACCCCTGAACTCGAAAGCCAGGAGAAACGTCATAAAACCTACCGCTGCGCGCAGTATCGCCATCGCCGAAGCAGCTAGGAGGATCCCGGCCTGTCGCAACTCGGCTCGCTCGCCTGCCGTAACTGGCTGATCCGCCACCCTTATACGCGGCAATTGGACGGCGAACAAAGCCGTGACCACAAACCCAACCAGCGCTGCGTTTGCAGCCCACGAAGACGCACCGAGCGTCGCCAGACCACCGATGCCGGCACCAACCATGCCACTGATGGCGCTCAGCAACGCCAACTTTGAGTTGGCTTCGACCAATTCCAAGTCAGACCTCACGAGCTTGGGAACGACCGCACTCTTGGCCACCGAATAACCCTTCTGTAGCACCAGGAAACCGAATGCCTCGGGAAACAGGAGTAGGCCATCAATGTGCCTTGCCATGAGGTATGCGAGCGTCGCTCGACCAAGCACCGTAAACAGGATCATCCCCCTACGGCCACCACGAATCCGATCCACTAGAGGGCCGATCAGTGGAGTGACAACAGCAAATGGAGCAATAGTGAGCACCAGGTATAGGCCGACTCTCCAGCGCGCTGCGTCAGGGTCAATGGAAAAGAAGATTGAGCCTGCTAGAGCAACAGCGATCATGGCGTCTGACATCGCCCCCAACGCGTGGGTACGAGCCAGCCTTGTAAACGGGCTAGCTACAGAGCGAGGTGTGGAGAGATCCTCTGTGTCCACGTTCTAAGGCTACGGGACCTACCCTCAGGGCCGCCCAAGTTCGTGGTTGTAATCTAAATTCCTGACAGTGGTGATTAGTTCAGGCTGTTGGGATCCGCTTCGATCCGGCTTCAGACCCGCTTGAAGCGATCCACCAGTGCTCTGTAGGAAGTTCAAGATCGATGGCGGTAGGTGGCGCCATAGCGCTGACCGTCGCATAACCATCTCGGAGTAGGGCAGAATCGACATTGGGGGGAAGGGAGTCTGTCGTGCTCATCAGGTCGATGTCTATCCCCCCCTCGTCGCGACCAACGATCACGGTCTGAACCCCACCCACGTCTGCCAGTGCTGCCTGTCTCAGACCCCTTATCTCATCGTGACCGGTATTGGGAACGTTGAGGTTCAACAACGTTGGTGAGGGCGCATCTCGCAGCCATGCCAACAATGGCTCAGCCGCTCTCGTAGCCGTTGACCAGAGCTGAGGACCTCCTACAACTTGGCTTACTGCCAGACCAGACCGACCGAAGTAGCCACCCACCAGCACAGCTGCAACGGTTGCTGAATGGAGCGTAGAACGGCCTGTGTTGGGTCCATTGTTGATCCCAGACAACACCAAGTCCGGTGGCTCTCCAAACCCTCCGAGCATTGACAACATGACGATCAGTGCCGTGGGAGCATGCACCGAATGGGCAGTCAGACTGCCTATTGCCACCTGGTCCACGACAACTCTGGAAGGATCAGCCAAAGGTCCTAGGGCCGCTGCAGCACCACTGTGGTCCTGGGCTGGAGCCGCCACGACCGGGTTCATTCCAGCATCGACGACCATTGCAGCCAGAGCGGCCAAGCCCGGTGAGGATATGCCGTCGTCGTTTGTGACGAGCACCTTCATGGACACTCCACCAGCATCAGCCTCGAGTGTCGTCGGCTTCGTCGAAATAGTCGAGTCGATCCACGGGCATGATCACTGCCGAAGCAACGTTCAGTGCATGGGCGGAGACACGCTTCAGGAAGCGGTAGAGCAGAGCTCGGGGCACAGCCATTATGCCGGGATCCGCAGAGTGAATCAGATCGTTGATGTGGTCATCGAACTCGCGTCGCAACTCGTCGCCACGCTGGATGTAGGCGCGGGTACGGTCCTCGTCTCGAACCGAAAGAATCTCGCCTAACAGAGCGATTCGTGTCGATACTTCATCACGATAGGCGAGCACGCTGTCGACATAGTCTGATCCGGCGAAGGACACACCTTCCTCGGCCATATCGAAGATGTTCTTGTTGTAGTCGCCGATCCTCTCCAGGTCCTTGATCATGTTCATGACCACCAGAACCTCAGGTGTGTCGGTACCTCCATGAACCGAAGCGTGGACGACCAGCGCCCTACGTATCTCCATCTCGGTGACGTTGATCTGGCGGTCAGTTTGCCTTACATCTTCGGCGACGGTCTCAACTGCACCACCAGTTATCGCGTTCATTGCCAGGTCGAAGGTATGGCGCGCATCAGTAACCATTCGTTGCACCTGGGCATCGATGGCATCGAAGCCGGACTCGGTAGAGCCACGGAAAAAGCTCATAACCATAGTTGTGTATTCCTTCCCCAAAGGTTTGGTGTGACTTTCATCGGAGGACCATTACTCCTGCTAATGGCAGGATTACGAACACGCCGATCGTATAGAGAAGGGCTGCACTGCGGCGTTCGGCCGCCACGTCAGCTAGGGCAACTGCCAGACGGATCGGAAGGTTGCGCAGTGCCGAGATGGGATAAAAGAGCATGATTCCGCTGATGTTGAACAGCGTGTGCACCACCGCGACGGTAACCGCCGCCGGACTACCGGTGGCCAGGGAAGCCAACATTGCTGTGATCGTCGTGCCGACATTGGCACCCAGGGTCACCGGATAGATATTTGGCAGAGTCAGTACCCCCGATGCGGCCAGAGGCACAAGCACCGACGTTGTGATCGAAGAGGACTGGACGGAAACGGTAATGACCATTCCAATCATGATCGCTACGAATCCCGAACCGGCTTGAAGGGCCCTGTTGATCGCCAGCTCGACGCGATTGGCAACCAACAGGCGCATGTTCTTTGTTATGTATGCAAGAGCTAAGAAGATGAAGGCTAGGCCGGTGACAATCATCAGGGCACCCTTCAAGTCCCCGCTGGCACCCAGGTCCGAGAGCCAACTCTTTACCCAACCTGCCGGCATTTTCACCGCAGTCTTCAGCGGACTCTTGAATGAAGCACCCGAGCTGTCAATGACCATGTCAGTGATCCAACCTGCCGATCGGGACAGGTACCCGGTTAATAATTCAATGGGCAGGAATACGAGCACCGCCAGGATGTTGAAGAAGTCATGGATCGTGGCAGCGGCAAAGGCCCTACGGAACTCGTGGTCACGGCGCAGGTGACCGAGGGAGGCGAGTGTGTTGGTAACCGTCGTACCCAGGTTGGCTCCCATAACCATGGGGACGGCATCGTCAATCCCGACCACACCGCTGGCAACCAGCCCAACGATCACGGAGGTCGACACCGACGAGGACTGGACCAAGACCGTTGCCAAAAGGCCCACAAAGAGGCCACCGACCGGATTGGACACCCCCTCAAAGAGGCCGTCCACGAAGTCCCTGCCAAGGCCCTTGAACCCATCTCCGAGCAGACTCACCCCTGTCAGGAACAGGTAAAGGAGGAGGACCACCAACACAGCTCGCGCCGTCGTCGGAAGCCTTACTGCCCCCCGGTCACTGGTCCCACTACCTGTCAGTGGGACCTCACTCGTCTCAGACATCGTTATGAACCTAGGTGTCCCGTGTTATCTCACGCTGAATGCGAGGTGAACAATATTCAAGTTGGCTGGTTTCACCGATCCTTTACGGCAATTTTCGGTGCCATATGAGATGAATAGCGTACCGAAAGCAGGAAATAACAGATTCGGGGCCCCATGGGAACAATTCAACTTCACGACAACTGGATGACCCGGGCGAGATGTGCCAACACTCATCCGTCACATTTCTTCCCGAGCGACGGCGTGGGGGTGGAGTTAGCGAAACAGGCCTGTGCCGGCTGCCCGGTCTTAGAACAGTGCCTCGAGTACGCGCTCACCCACCGGGTTGAACACGGAGTCTGGGGTGGCTGTTCTGAGCGGCAACGACGACGGATACGCAGGCAACGTCGAGAGGTCGCAGCCACAGCGGCCTGACCGCCAGCCGGGGGCGGCCCCCTCAACGCCCCCTTCTCGGCAGTGGTCCCGACCTAGTCGGGGCTGCTGTCGCGTCTGTAGAGGTGAGGCTCAGGCCTCTTCTTCCTCCTCGTAGCCGAGGTCCCAGAAAACCAACACGTTCTCCCGTTCGGCATCACGGTTGATGCGCTCACGGTTGCGTCGGAACTGTGGGTCGTGGGGCGGCAGCAACATGAGACGTGCGCTGATGCGGTCACGAAACGACTCAATCAACTGGCGGTCACCGAAGGTAGACCTGACCTCCCAATGGGGGGCTACAGGCCCTAGGTAGACGACAGTGACATCGCCCACCGGTGGCTGGGGTTCAACCTCGGTGACTGCATCAGTCATGAGTCTGAGTTGGCCTCAGAGTCTCCATCTGCAGCATCGACTTCCTTGGCCCCCTCTGCCAAGCCCTTCTGGAGTTCCTTCTGGGCGCGGCCCAAGTTCCGTGCCAGCTTCGGGATTTGGCTACCGCCAAACAGCACGACGCCCACTACTAGAACAATAAGCAACTCGTTGGTACTAAGAAATGCGAAAACGTTCATACCATCACTCTAACCGCCACTTACGAAGGTGAGTCAGCCCGTCTGCGCAACAGCCGCCGCGCGTTCAAGAGCACGTTGACGCCTGATGCGACGACGCTCTCGCTCGCTCATACCTCCCCAGATGCCAAACTTCTCACCATTCTGGAGTGCAAACTCGAGACAGTCTGTTCGGACCACGCATGCACGACATACCTCTTTGGCCTCCCTGGTACTCGCGCCACGCTCGGGAAAGAACAGATCTGGATCGACACCGAGGCAGTTCGAATACTCCTGCCAATCGATGTCTAGGTCTGGTTTCGCGAAGATGCCCATCTTGTTCTGCCTTCCGTCGCCCGGTCCCTCGGACGGTTGCCTGAACCCATACTCGTGGGTCTGGTGCCCACAACGGACCCCAGTGGTGTAATTACACCACTGTCATTCCTATAAAAGCAAGGGGTGGAGGAGAAAAACCCGCATTCATGGCCAATTCCGGCTCACCAGGTGTCAGCCTCATGGATCAACACAGCCGCTCGGGCAACTAGTTCGATCACAGTGTCAGCCAAGAATGGTGTCACCTCCCGAGTCGGATCATCTAGTTGGCGGACTCGGACCCCCTCAAGCATGCAGGCCAGCTTGAAAGTACTCATGACCGCATACCAGCCGAGAGCCTCAGGCGTACGTCCCGCGCGGTCTGACCAGCGGCCTACCAGTTCGGCACGCACGGGAAGGCCTGGATCGTCTGGTCGCCAACTACTTAGCAAGTAACCCAGGTCCATCAATGGGTCACCAACGGTGGCATTCTCCCAGTCCAGCACCGCTGCCAAACGGGTCGGACGTTCCCTCGTAAACAACATGTTGTGGCGGTTGAAGTCACCGTGCATAATCCCCGGTCGCATCCCCGTCGGTCGATTCTCCTCTAACCAATCCCCGACCCCGTCGATGCCGGGAAGATCCCGCCTGCTGTAGCCATCAAGTTGGTCGCGCCACCGCCTAACTTGACGTTCTAGAAAACCATCGGGCTTGCCGAGGTCAGAGACTCCTACCTTGTCCACATCAATCACCGCCAGATCAGCGAGGGCGTCAATCATCTGTTCCATCACCAAGCGCCCAGCAGATTCACCACCAACCTCCTCGGCTGGCGGATCAGCGAGGACCACCCCGTCCACGAACTCCATCACGTAAAAGACCGCTCCGGTCACCGAGGTATCACAACACAAGGCCAGTGGCTTCGCATGTGGCACTCCTGAACCAGCCAGTGCACCCTGAAAGCGGTATTCACGGGCCATTATCTTGTTGGCCCCCTCCACTGATAGGGGAACTGCAGATGGCCGTCGCAACACCCAGGTGGAACCACTCCGACGAACCACGAACACCTCGTTGGACTCACCAGCAGCCACTCGCTCAAAACTGATGTCGGATCCCCGACCCAATCCAACTTCATCGAACCACTTCCGGAGTGGCTCGATCCGAAGAAGGCCCGGATACGGATCATGCTGGTCGCTGCTACTCACAGAACCCATCCTCCGTCGGGGCGCAACATGTCAAGACCGTAGTAAGTAGGAGTTGTCGACCCGCTGTTGGCTCCGGCTCACGGGGTCAAATAGCGTCTTGCCCACAACAGCAACCTAGGAGCATGAGATGCCGATCGACCCGGATGCAGCAGGAACCACAGGTGAGCCCTCCGAGTTTTCTTGGACCTCCGCAGACAGCCTGCTCTACTCGCTTGGCGTCGGTGCCGGGATCACCGACCCCACTGGCTTTGAGTTGGAATTCACCACGGAAAACAGCCACGAGGTAACTCAGGCTGCCCTACCTACCCAGGTCGTGGTAATGGGCGGCGGGAACAGGCCCGGCTTTGGTGACTTCAACTTGGCGGCGCTGCTCCATGCCGAACAACACATCACTTTGCACCAACCACTAGCAGCCGAGGGAACCGCCGTTTCAGTTGGCAGGGTTTCCGAGATCTACGACAAGGGAAAGGCAGCGCTCGTATACATCGAAGCCGATGTAGCTGATACTGATGGAAACCCCCTCTGGTCAATCAGATCAGGCCTGTTCATCAGCGGTGAGGGAGGCTGGGGAGGTGACCGCGGCCCGTCAAACACATGGGAGCTGCCTGACCGACCGGCTGACCAGATCATCTCCTATGACACACGAACAGACCAAGCCCTCCTATACCGCCTCAACGGCGACCGGAACCCACTTCACTCAGACCCCACGTTCGCCACAATGGCCGGCTTCGACAAACCCATACTCCATGGCCTCTGCACCTACGGCTTTACCGGCCGCGCCCTCCTGCACGGTGCTTGTGACTCCGACCCGAACCGCTTCCTGAACATGGGAGGTCGCTTCAAATCGCCCGTAATGCCTGGTGAAACCCTGGATATCCATATCTGGACAGATGACAACGATGTCCTCTTCCAGACGAGGGTCGCAGACAGGGTCGTGTTCGATAACGGAACGATGACCCGGGGCTGACCAACAGCTCCTGTGACACCTGACCACCCAAGCCCCGCCCAAAGCGCGCGTACGCCGGATCTCCCCGCTACCTTCTGAGGCAGGCCGGGAACCCACCCGACCGCCCCAGAACCCGGAGAAGGCGATGGTGCAAAGCATCCGCGAGCGTTATCGGGTGCAACCGGTACGCGCCCACAAGCGCAACTGGCCATTTCCACTCAACATTTACCAGAGTGCTGTCGGACGTAAGTGGGTCATGGCCCTAACAGGCATAGGCCTGGTCGGCTTTGTCCTAATCCACATGGTGGGCAACCTGCACGTGTACGAGGGTCCAGCGCGCATGTATGAGTATGCGGAGACCCTCCGCACCCTAGGTGGTGGCCTCGTCCCCAAGGGCCTGATTCTCTGGCTAATGCGCTTCGGCCTCGCAGGGATGTTCGCCCTCCACCTGCACGCAGCAATCACTCTTAAGGACATGAGCCGCCACTCCAGCGAGGATTCCGGAATAATGAGCGGAGCCAAGAAGTACGCCGGTGGCCGGGACCACATAGCCGCCACCTATGCCAGTCGCACGATGCGCTGGACCGGTCCGATTATCGCGCTTTACCTACTATTCCACCTTGCCGACCTGACCTGGGGATGGTGGCTCGGTCCCGACTTTGTCCGAGGTGATCCATACCACAACGTGGCCACCTCGCTGGCAAGCCTCCCAGTGGCAGCCCTCTATGTGGCAGCCAACGTCGCCCTGGCCCTCCACATTTTCCACGGCGCCTGGTCGATCTTCCAGAGCCTCGGTGTCAACAACCCCCGCTACAACCACTTACGGCGAGGCCTAGCAACCGGCATAGCTGGACTCATCCTGGTTGGCAACCTGTCATTTCCAATCCTCACCCAGACGGGCCTTATCAACGAGGACAACCGGCCGTGCCCCGTCAATGACAGCACTGGCCTGGTTTGTCTCGCTGAGCAGGCAGAAGGTCACTAATGGAACCGACCCCCACTCCTCTGCTGGACCCAAAGGTCCCTAACGGACCGATTGCTGACATGTGGGAAAACCACAAGTTCTCCATGAATCTGGTCAACCCCTCAAACAAACGCAAGTTTGAGGTCATAGTTGTCGGCACCGGCCTGGCCGGGGCATCCGCCGCAGCGACCCTTGGCGAACTCGGCTACAGGGTCAAGTCCTTCACCTTCCACGACAGCCCGCGTCGGGCCCACAGCATCGCCGCCCAGGGCGGCATCAACGGTGCCAAGAACTACCCGAACGACGGTGATTCCGTCCATCGCCTCTTCTACGACACCGTTAAGGGCGGCGACTACCGCTCCCGGGAGGCAAACGTCCACCGCCTCGCGGAGGTATCGGTCAATATCATCGATCAGGCAACTGCGCAGGGGGTGCCGTTCGCCCGCGACTATGGCGGTCTCCTAGACAACCGCTCATTTGGAGGAGCACAGGTCTCACGCACCTTCTACGCACGTGGCCAGACTGGTCAGCAACTTCTACTGGGTGCCTATTCGGCGCTAATGCGACAGGTCGCTGCCGGCAGCGTAGAACTCCACAACAGATCCGAACTTCTCGACGTAGTTGTCAAGGACGGTCGAGCCTGTGGAATCGTCACCAGGGACCTGCTCTCAGGCGAGATCACTCCCCACTCCGCGCATGCCGTGGTCCTAGCCACCGGTGGGTACGGCAACGTCTACTTCCTGTCGACAAATGCAATGATGTGCAACGTCACTGCAGCCTGGAGGGCCCACCGGCGGGGGGCCCTTTTCGCCAACCCCTGCTACACACAAATCCACCCGACGTGCATCCCGGCCAGTGACGACTTCCAGTCCAAGTTGACGTTGATGTCTGAGTCCCTGCGCAATGACGGCCGCATCTGGGTTCCCTCAGCATCGGATGAAGGAAGGTTGCCAGGCGACATTCCCGAGGCTGAGCGCGACTACTACCTCGAACGCAAGTACCCGGCCTTCGGAAACCTCGTCCCTAGAGATGTCGCTTCACGCAATGCAAAGACGGTTGTCGACGCTGGACACGGGGTAGGACCACTCCTCAACGGTGTCTACCTCGACTTCGCAGCAGCAATCGAACGCGATGGCCACGATGCGATTGCCGCCCGTTATGGAAACCTCTTCGACATGTACCAGCGCATCACCGGAGAAACCCCCTACTCGACACCGATGCGTATCTACCCCGCCAGCCACTACACAATGGGTGGACTCTGGGTCGACTACCACCTGATGACCAATGTGCCGGGTCTGTACGCCATCGGTGAGGCGAACTTCAGCGACCACGGAGCCAACCGCCTGGGTGCCAGTGCTCTCATGCAAGGTCTGGCCGACGGCTACTTCGTCCTCCCATACACGATCGGAGACGACCTAGCCGACCTGTTGGGAGATCCCGTCGTACCAACCAATGATCCGGTTTTCACATCAGCGGTCGCGGGAATCGAAGATGAAACCGGTAGGTGGCTATCGACTGACGGAACCAGGTCAGTCGACCACTTCCATCGCGAGTTGGGGCGCATGGTGTGGGACAACATCGGAATGGCCAGAAACGAAAGGGGGCTCAGACAAGTCCTGTCAGACATCCCAGCCCTCCGCGAAGAGTTCTGTAGAGATGTGCGGGTCCTCGGAAGCGCGAACACACTTAACCAGTCTCTCGAGAAGGTGGGAAGAGTTGCCGACTTCTTCGACCTGGCCGAGCTAATGGCCCGCGATGCGCTCGAGCGCGAGGAGTCATGTGGAGGCCACTTCAGGGAGGAACACCAGACCACTGAAGGAGAGGCCCGACGTGATGATGAAAACTTCTCCCACGTTGCTGCTTGGGAGTGGAACGGTCCCGACATAGCGCAGACACGCCACATCGAGGAGCTCACATTCGACAACGTCGCGCTCTCACAGCGCTCTTACAAGTAGGAGCTGGACGTGAACGACACAATTTCCGTCACCATCAAGGTGTGGCGACAGGAAAACCCTGATGCCCCGGGCCGGTTCGAAACCCACCCTCAAGAGATAACTACCGACGCGTCGTTTCTCGAAATGCTCGACCTCCTCAATGAACAGCTCAACGACCGCGGCGAGGAACCGATTGTCTTCGAATCCGACTGCCGTGAAGGCATCTGCGGTACCTGTGGCTTGATGATCAACGGCCGCGCTCATGGCCCTCAGAAAGCCACGGCCACATGTCAGCTCCACATGCGTGAATTTGAAGACGGAGACGAGATCGTCATCGAGCCTTTCCGCGCAGCGGGTTTCCCCGTCATACGTGACCTTGCCGTTGACCGATCGCCGCTAGACCACATCATCGAGAGTGGCGGCTTCATATCGGTGGGGTCCGGCGCCGCTCCTGACGCCAACCTCACACCTGTCGCCAGGGAGGCGGCTGAGAAGGCTTTCGATGCAGCTGCCTGCATCGGCTGTGGCGCATGCGTCGCTGCCTGTCCGAACTCAGCCGCTCAACTATTCACCTCTGCCAAGGTTGGCCATATGGCGCTCTTGCCACAGGGCCAACCTGAACGCTGGAGTCGTACCGAAGCGATGGTCGAGGTGATGGAGTCCTACTTCGGTTCCTGCACTAACCATGGTGAGTGTCACGAGGCATGCCCGAAGGAGATAAGTCTCGACTTCATCGCCTACCTGAACCGTGACTACGTGAAAGCCAAGGTAAAGAACCGGGCCCTGTCTGGCCAGCGCTGACCTCACCCAACTTCACCAACCGACTCCAATCTGGCTTAGACGGAAGAAATTTTGCGTAGTGTTTCAAGCGGCTAGGTGTTGCAAGAGCATTGGCATGAGGTCCGGGATGCATGCATCAGGAACCTCGTGTCCCAGGCCTTCAACCAACCAGAGCTGTGCTCCGGGGATTCTGTCAGCCAGTGCCAACGCATGTTCGACTGGAAAGATCGGATCCGCTGTACCGTGGACCACGAGTGTTGGCGCAGTGATCTCGCTGAGCCTGTCGAGGCGTGATGGTGAGGCCCCAACAGCTGGACCGTGACCCGATTCCGGGTACCAGCAGCGATCAACCTCTAGTTCAGCTATGGACCTAGATGCCTCCTCGTCGAACAGATAGCGAGGGCCTACAAAGAGGCGGTCCTGTTCGACGATCCAGGCAACCCGCTCGGCCTCTTCCACGGGGAGCGGAGCAAAGAGCCTTTCGGCCATCTTGTCGACTAACCATTCATCTGCTGATGGGAGCCGTTCATCACCAAGCCCCGGTGATGAACAAAAAAGGGCCAGCGACCGAACCCTCTCAGGATTTGTGAGGGCCAACACCTGGCCAACCATGCCACCCATAGACCGTCCAATCACGTGGGCTGACTCAATTGAGAGACCGTCTAGTACCGATAGGGCATCGGCCGCCATGTCATCAAGGGTGTAACCAATATTGGTGGGAACCTTGGTTGAGAGCCCACTGTCCCGGTTGTCAAAACGAACCACGCGGTAACCGGCGTCAACAAGAGGTTCAACAAGTGCTGGTGTCCAACGGATGCAATGGGCGTCTGCACCTGAGATGAGCAATACCGGTTCGGCGTCATCGCCACCGAAGACCTCAACGAACAGGTCGACTTTGATCTCCTCGGCCATGGGAGCAGAGGCTAACCACGCAATTTCTGTCTTGACCCGGTCATGGCGACGGGCAACGGGCAACAACGCACTAGCGTCACGCGGGTGCCAGTCCATCTACATCCAGTGAAAGTCCGCTTCTACGAGTTGGACCCTTACGGGCACCTCAACCATTCGGTCTACGTTCAACTCTTCGAGACTGGTCGAATCGAGTTGTTAGAGGCGGTTGGCCTAGGCCTCAGCGATCTTGACGAACGGGGCTACAGATTCGTGGTCACCAACATTGAAACCGCTTTTCTAAAGTCGGTCGAGGCCGGCGACTCGCTCATGGTGGAGACCAAAGTGGTCGAGACCCGCCGGGCATCTTCGATCTGGCACCAACGAATTCTCCGGGATGCCGAGGTGATGGCCACCCAACAAGTCCGGGCGGCGATAACCAACTCGAACGGTAGGCCGACCAGGGCCCCGACCGAGTTGGCTGAAGCACTCGCACCATTCGCGGCGGACAGCGGCACGTGACCAGATGCCGCCGCATGGCGGTACACCTGTTCCGCGGTATGTGCATGGGCGCAGCAGATGTGGTCCCGGGAGTGTCGGGTGGGACGATTGCCCTCCTGCTCGGTATCTACGAACGCCTCATCAGTTCGGTCAGCAACGGAGCAAAGTCACTGGGCCTTCTTCTCCGGTACGACCTTCGCGGCTCGTTGACCTATGCAAGGGCCATCGAATGGACTTTTCTTTTCTCCTTGCTGGCCGGTGTGGTCATAGCGGTGATGGCACTTGCAGGACCAATCGAAGCCAGCCTCATCGACCATCCGGAGCCCATGGCCGGACTTTTCCTTGGACTTGTTCTGGCCTCGATCTTGATCACTGCGCGGCTACCCAAATCCTGGACTCGTGGTCAGGTGGGCCTGACTTCCCTAGTCGCTGTCGTCCTTTTCATGGCCCTGGGCTGGCAGGCCGGCCCGGTAGCGAATCCGTCGGCTCTTGTCCTGTTCGCGTCCGGAGCGATCGCCATTTGCGCAATGATCCTTCCCGGAATTTCGGGTGCCTTCATCATGTTGATGCTCGGAATGTACAACCACGCTCTAGAAGCAGTCGATGAAAGAGTGCTGAGCGACCTAGCCCTATTTGGCCTCGGTGCCGTCGTCGGCCTTGCTCTGTTCTCAACCCTGCTTAAACGCCTCCTGGAGCACCACCACGACCTCGTTCTAGCTGCCCTGATCGGACTGATGCTTGGCTCTCTAAGGGTTCTCTGGCCATGGCCCAATGGTGTCGGTGTGATAGGCAGGAATGGGTCTAAGACAGCCCCGGGTGCAGTCCTTGACTGGCCGACCATTTCGGAGTCACTTGTGCCCCTGCTGCTCGCAATCGCAGCGATGATTGTAGTACTCGGCCTTGACGCCCTAACCCGTCGCCGATCCTGAGTCAGCCAACCTGTGGCTGGTTGTACTCCACCCAGGCATGGCCCCTGCGACCATCATCGGTCGTAACCGCCATGAGGCCACGCGGAAGCCTCGACTCACAACCGTCATCGGGGTTGACAAGCAGTACTGGCGCCCAACCCACAGGTCTCAACTCAAATGTCACCTCACCAAGGGTCACCTTCCCGCTAGTAGGGATGCCGTCCGGTCCCGACTCCGGTCTCGATGTCACCTTGTAAGTTCCCATTAGCCCTGCAGGAGTCGACCAGTAACCGATACCCCCTTCCCGACCCACAGCAGCGACTGCGTGGAAGCGCTCACCATCGTCCAGTCGTCCGGAAAACCAGATCCAACCATCGGTCCACCAGTCACGAACGGCCCAAGAGTGATCCCGTTGACCCCATCCATCAATCCTTGAATGCCGATCACCAACCATCACCTCACCGGTTACTCGGCACGGCACCTCGTAACGGGTGGACAACCCGTAGTAGAACGCCCACGGATCAGCTCCCTCAGGTGGGTCTACTGGACCGTCAGTTCGCCAGATGAGGTCAACACCCACCGCAACCTTGTTTCCATGGATACCGGTGGAACCACCGTCGTAAGCATCAGCCGGATTGTCTACAGCAATGCCATCTGCGTCAACACCGACGCTGAAGCGTGCCAGGGGCTTTTCCACGACCATCTCGGCCCTTAGGCCCGGAGACCGAACCTTCAACCCCGATTCTTCTGGCAGGGGTACCTGATGGTTGATAACGCGGACAACTGGTTGGCCTTCTCCCACTAAGCAGCACCAGAACCATGAAACACCCAGGTTCGGATAGAGGCCCAAGCGAACATACCCACCACTCTTACCCTCGGCATTAAACCAGTCGAGATAATACGACTCGTTCCACAACAGGTCAGGGGTGGGATCGTGGCGATACTCGTCTACTCCGTCCGGGACTCTCATCTGGTCCTACACATTCACTGGTAGAGGGGGTAAGGAACGTCGTCAGGACTCCGTTCCGGCGGATCCGCATCGACGGTAACCATCTGATAGATGTCATCAGGGGTGTCGCGCGGGCAACTCCAGTCAATAGTGTCGGCCACCCCAGCAATCTCGGCAAACGGTCTCAGGAATGTGAAGTACACGTATGCACCACAGGCGATCTTGTCGTCACGGTCCATTGCGACAATATCCCTGTAGTGCTGCCGCTGTGCGAGCCTCGCCGCATCGGCCAATACGGGGAATTCTTCTTCCAACACAGGAACGAGGGATCCGCTGTCAGTAGTGAACAGTCCGAATCCAATCAAGTTCTCAAGGTAGTTCTCGGGATTGGTGATCGCGGTACCAAAGTCATTGATGGCAACATCGACCTGTGGGTCCAGAACGAGGGCTGCCGTGAGGCTCGAATACGGCATGTCTGCCGCGACTCCAGACCACCAGAAGTCGCTGGGTCCAAGCCTGTGGTAGTCCCTGACGAGCATCGTCCTACCGTCGGGCAAGTGATAGGGCCCCGTGTCACCGTGACCCACTCTAGTATCGAAATAGAGGAGGAAAAGGTGGTTGATGAGTGTGGCATTTAGGCGTCTCACACTCTCCCTTCGCTGGCTGTCAAGGCCAATAGTTCCTTCCGCCAGAGCCTCGAGGTCCGGATGTTCCAGGACCATTATCTGGTTCCCCGCGTCTGCTGCATGGAGTTGTCCCCCTCCCCTGTATGCCTGAGACACCCTGGCCCAGAAGTCCAACACGGTGTGGGCTAGGTCCACTGAGTCCAAGGACGGATCGACCATGTTCATTACATTGCGCCCGAGTAGCCAGAAGTTCGCAACTCCCCACAGAAACACGGAGTTGGCCTGACAGCCCGGCTTCCGCGCGGCCTCCCCGATCTCCTCCGGAGACATGGCCGCTGTGATGGCTTTGACCGCATCCGGATATCTGTGGAAGGCCTCAACTACAGACACCGCGACGTACGGGGTCACGGGAACAAGTTGTGACGAGTAGCCGGTTCGCTCCGCAACCAGCCGGGCTGATACAGGGTTTATCGCCTCCAAGAGACTGTTAACCCGCTCAAGTGGACTACCAGCCATCAGCCCCCACCAACCACCCGGACGATTCCAACTTCACCCGTGCCGTCCAGTTCAACATGGGTGTCGTCGGCGGGTTCGTTGAGGATCTCGGCACCCACGATGCCAGGTACCCGGAACTCCCTGCTGACAATCCCGATGTGGCTTCGGATGGTCCCTCCTGTGCAGACCACACCGGCTAGTTCGTCAAAGATCGGTGAGAGGAATGTTGCCCCTGCATCCCGCACGACGGCTACAACCCCGTCGGCACCAGAATCCATGAGCTCTAGGACCTCCTCGGGACCCTCCAACCTTCGCCAAATGCCACTTACCGGCTCGAAGCCATAGGTCTTTTCTCCACTTGCAACTAGAACCACAGACCGGACCGTAGCCCCGAGTCTGCATCTAGGCTGCTTTGGTGACCGCTGCCGCCTACCTCTCACCAGAGTGGATAGCGACACTCGATGAGATCGCTGCTCAACACCCTGGGGTACCCGAAGGCACCGGGGACTTGCCCATCACCATTCAGTACCGGGTCACCGACGGNCCGTCCTGGTACATGGTGATTGGTAGCGACCAGATNCGTGTGCTCACCGGCAANGTGTCATCCCCNGATGTGTGGTTCAGTACGGATGCGGCGACCGCCGNAGANCTGCATGCGGGACGTNTAGATCCACTCAGGGCAGCTGTAGACGGGAAGCTGAATGTAGGTGGTGACCCGCGGTTGCTCACAGCAAACCAGAGCGTGTTGGCAACCCTAGGCAGCCTGTTCGCCAGCACTCGAGAAGATCTCAACAAGGGCCGGTGAACCATCGCTGTCAGATCAGACCGAGGCTCCTGACCATGTCGCGCTCCTCAACTAATTCGGTTACCGAGGCGTCAATGCGAGACCTCGAAAAGTCGTCGATCTCAAGGCCATCGACCACCGACCAGGCCCCTCTAGAACAGGTCACCGGGAACGAGGAGACCAGTCCCGCAGGGACGTCGTAGCTACCGTCTGATGGCACACCCATCGACACCCAGTCACTGTCCGGCGTCCCGAGTACCCAGTCGTGTACGTGACCAATAGCAGCATTTGCGGCTGAAGCCGCACTGGAGGCCCCACGCGCCTCGATGATCGCCGCACCACGCTTTTGGACGGTCGGGATGAACTCGTCCTCCAGCCACACCTGATCATCGATCACCGAGGCAACCGACGATCCGCCCACCTCGCAGCGGAACAGATCCGGGTACTGGGTTGCTGAGTGATTCCCCCAGATAGTCATTCTGGAGACATCGCTCACCGGCACACCCAGTTTTCTTGCCGCCTGGCTCAAGGCCCGGTTGTGGTCAAGCCTGGTCATCGCCGTAAACCGCTCGTCTGGAACATCGGGGGCGTTGTTCATAGCAATCAGGCAGTTGGTGTTTGCTGGGTTGCCGACTACGAGCACCCGAAGGTCGGCGGCGGCATTCCTGTTGAGGGCCTGTCCTTGGACCGTGAAAATGGCCCCGTTGGCCTCGAGCAGGTCCTGGCGCTCCATCCCCTTCGTGCGCGGTCTGGATCCAACCAATATGGCGATCTCAGTGCCATCGAATGCGATATCCGCCTCATCGTTCAGGTCCATGTCAGACAGCAGTGGAAAGGCACAATCATCCAGTTCCATAGCCACACCTTCGAGTGCTCCCATGGCAGGTGTTACTTCGAGCAGGCTCAGGCAGATCGGCTGATCTGCACCCAGCAAATGACCGCTGGCTATGCGAAAGACGAGGCTGTAGCCGATCTGACCGGCTGCACCGGTTACCGATACACGAACAGGTGAGGTTGACACGGATACTCCTGGGTGGCCTGTGGCTTACCTCCGAGGGTACCGAGACACTGGAGCGGTACCGCCGCCTGTGCCTGTGACCAAGGGCTCACGATGGCCAGGTCACACTTGGTGTCAGGAGTCCAATACGCGCGTGTTTCCCAGCCAGGATTCGTAAAGATTGGCATAGATTCCACCAGCTGTAGCCAGGTCGACGTGAGGGCCGCTCTCCACGATCCGGCCGTCGTCGAACACGAGAACCAGGTCGGACCGCTCTGCCGTTGAGAGCCTGTGAGCAACACTGACGGTGGTGCGGCCCTCAGCCAAACGCTCAAGAGCACGCTCGAGGGTCTGCTCTGTATCAGGGTCGACTGCAGAGGTCGCCTCGTCCAGAATCAACAGACCCGGGTCTGCCAACTGGGCCCTGAGCAATGCGACCAACTGTCTCTCCCCGACCGACAGCGACGAGCCCTTCTCTCCTACTCTGGTATCAAGCCCTCCTGTAAGACCTGCTACCCATGTTCCGAGTCCGAGCTCGACCACAGCGGCATGAACATCGGCTTCCGTTGACCCCTGAAGGCCGAACCTGATGTTCTCACCGATCGTGGTATCGAAGAGGAATCCGTCTTGGGGAACCATCCGGACCGATCGCCTACGGTCATTGGCTGAAACTGATCTCAGATCGATGCCGCCGAGCATTACCTGCCCAACCGTCGGATCAGCCAAACGGGCAAGCAGCATCGCGAATGTGGTCTTCCCTGAGCCCGTCTCACCGACCACCGCAACCGAGGAGCCAGCCTCCAAGTCCACGTCGATCCCGTGTAGAACCCTGTCGGCACCCCTGTAGGAGAACTCTACGCCCCTAACCGCCACTGGAAGTGCCCCCGGAGGGAGCGGCCTGATGTCAGCTGCAGGTGGTTCGCCGACCTCCACTTTGGTGTCCAATACGTCCAGGATCTTCCACCACCCTGCCAGGGCGGTCTGGGTCTGGTCGAGGGTTTCTCCAAGAGAATTGATCGGTTGTATGAGCATGTTGACGAGGAACACGAATGCCACCAACTCACCCGAAGTGACACCCCAGCCTGATCCCCAATGGACACCGGTGCCGATCACAACGGCAACTGCAGCAACCCCAAAGATGTCAGTACAGGGAAGCACCAGCGAGAAGTACCTGGCGGCACGCATCTGCTGCCTGTACTGCACATCGATAACCCTGTGGAGGCGACGGCGGACCGTCTCGCGCTGACCGTACGTCCTGATCAACTCGATTCCGTGAACTACCTCTGCTAGCACACCCATTGTTTCACCCACCCGTGTGCGGAGCAGGTCATAGGCACGCAATTGACGCTTTTGCATATCGCGTAGGACCGGCAAGAGTGGAAGGTGCACGAGAACTGTGACAATCGTCAGTTGCCAGGAGTAGGCGGCCATGACGACGACGACAGCGACAATCTGCACAGAGTTCACGATCCAGGAAATAGCCCCCCACTGTGCGAACTTGGCAAGGGCCTCGACGTCACTCGTGACCCGAGCTGTGAGGACGCCGGTTTTCGTGGAGGTGTGGTCGGCAAGGCTAAGCCGATGAAGATGCGCGAATGTCCGAACACGAAGGCCCAACAACACGGCTTCGGCGACCCCAACGAGACGCTTGTAAACAACCTGACCCAGAAAGATTGAACCTGTAGTCAGAGCTAGTGCTCCCCCAGTTGCCGATAGGACCAGGCCAAGGCGTACGGTCCCACCGATGAAGCCCCGGTCCAGCACAAACTGGATGACAAGGGGAACAATGAGCCTGCCTCCCGCAACCGAGAGGGTCATGAGAACAGACAGGGTAAGACCTGCACGGAGCTCGGGCGATGCTGCCAAACCTCGTCTTAGAACAGACAGGGCTCCTGCATCGGCAATGTCGTCAAGAGCTCTTGGCTCCGGTTTCTCAGCAGGCCCGAGAACATCGTGACCGTCGAAACTACTCACCCCATGGCCTCTTCATAAGCACGCGCCAGTGCCAAGTACCCCGGCACGGAGAGCAGTTCCTCGTGGCTTCCCTCTGCGGCAATGCGACCCCCGTGCATGAAGAGGACACGGTCAGCCAGGCGTATGGTGGCAAGGCGGTGTGCCACCACAACGAGGGTCCTCCCCCGATGGGCACGCAGGTTCTCTAGAATGGCTGCCTCCACGACCGGATCCACAGCTGAGGTGGCATCGTCGAGCATTAGCAGGCGGGGATGACGCAACAGGGCCCTTGCAATCGCCAGTCGCTGGCGCTGGCCTCCAGAGAGTGTCACACCTCTCTCTCCTAGGACGGTGTCGGGCCCATCTGGCAGCTCGGCAACAAAGCGATCGGCTGCAACAAGTTTCAACACTCTGTCAACCTCGTCACTAGATACCTCGGCATCGAGGATCAGGTTCGATCGGAGCGTGTCGGCAAACATGAAGGTCTCCTGCAACACCGGTGCGGTCAGCCGGGCCACCCCGTCGGGACCCAGGCCAGAGACATCAACTCCTCCTATAGCTATGCGACCACAATCAGGCGGCATCATTCCGGACATGAGGCTGACAAGGGTGCTCTTGCCGCATCCCGTGGCACCTACGAGGGCTACTACCTCACCCGGAGAAATCTGCAATGAAAGTTTGTCGAGCACAACAGGTCCGTGTGGATAGGCAAACGACACTCCCTCGATTAGTACACCCACCGAAGTGGGCACCGCTACCAACACGCGGTCTGGATCCGGGTGACACTCAGATTCCACACTCAGTACCGAGTCGATTCGGTCCATGGCCACTACTGATCGCGGCATCTCCTGGAACAGAAATCCCAAGATCTGGACTGGTAGCCAGAGGATGCCAAACAGGGTCATAGCCTGTACCACCTCACCGACCGTCACGGCCCCACGGCCCACGAGCCAAACTCCGACTAGGAGAAGCACCAACACTCCGAGTCCAGGCAGAGCGAAAAGAATGGGCTCGAACCGGCCCCTGATCGCGCCCACTTTGAGACGTTCGCTCCGCAACAGCTCGGAGACCTCCATCAGGCGTTTGACCTCATCTGATTCCCGCCCGAGCGTCTTCACAACGAGAACCCCCTCAAGGCTCTCGTGGGCTACCGCTGAGACCTCTCCGACCATGGCCTGAACCCGCGCAGCAGGTGCCTCAACTGCTCTCGTATAGATCTGGTTGATCCGGGCCAAGGTCGGAAACAAGAAAAGGGCGATTAAGGCAAAGAGTGGATGAACGAGAAGGAGGCTCACAACAGCTAGGACAACCAACACCACTACGGTCACTGCGAACGCCAGTGGCATCAGCATCGAAGACGCTGCCTCAATGTCAGCATCAGCATGGGCCAAGAGTTCTCCTGCCGGCCGTGTTCGGAAGAAGTCAAGCGGTACGTCTAGGTAGCGATCAACGATTGAACGACGCCAGGTCCGCTGAGTCAGCATTGCCCCCATAAAGTTGAAGAACCGCCTGACCATCACCGAAAGGCCTCGAATCAACCCGACCACAGCGATCACAGCCATCGCAACCCAGATTCCACGGCCGCTGATACTCCCTGGATTGTCAAGACCCGGAATGATCACCTCGTCTGTGACCCGACCCACAACGATCGTGAACCCCACAACCGTTGTCGCAAACATCGTGCCACCAGCGATGCCCCCGGTGTGGGCCCACGGGTGGGCATGCAGCGACCGCCTCACAAGGCTCCAACCGCGCCGGTAGACACTTGAGGCTGTCGAGGAGACCGGTGGTTGGTGGCCTCCAGTGGTTATGGCGCCGGTAGCCGTCGTTTCAGGCGACAAGGGACACGCCACTATGGAGCAACACGCGCAGTGGGAGCATCCAGATCAAAGTCGATCGATGATCGCCTGGGCGAATTCGGAGCACTTCACCTCAGTGGCTCCTTCCATTTGCCGGGCAAAATCATAGGTAACGACTTTTTCGCCGATGGTGGCTTCGAGGGCAGCCACGATGTCGTCGGCTGCCTCCTGCCATCCGATGTGTTCGAACATGAGGACACCTGAGAGCAGCACCGAGGAGGGGTTCACCTTGTCCTGTCCCGCGTACTTGGGTGCAGTTCCGTGTGTGGCCTCGAAGATCCCGTGCCCGGTCACATAGTTGGCGTTGCCACCGGGGGCAATTCCGATGCCTCCAACCTGGGCGGCCAGGGCATCTGACAGGTAGTCGCCGTTGAGGTTCATGGTTCCGATCACATCGAACTCCCCGGGACGGGTGAGCACCTGCTGGAGGGCGATGTCGGCGATAGCGTCCTGGACGAGGATCTTGTCGCCGGAGTCGCCACCACAGTCAGCCCAACCGACAGCCACGTCGCTGAACTCCTCGCGGACTAGGTCGTAACCCCATTTCTGGAAGGCGCCCTCAGTGAACTTCATGATGTTTCCCTTGTGCACCCAGTGGACGCGTCTTCTGCCCTTGGCTACGGCGTACTCGAGGGCAGCCCGCTGGAGCCGCTGCGACCCTGTTTTGGAGATGGGCTTGATGCCGATGCCGGAGTCCTCTCGGATCTTCCAGCCGAAGGCGTCCTCGAGAAGGCCACGAAGCTTGAGCGCCTCTGGCGACATTGCCTCGACCTCGAGACCCGCGTAGATGTCCTCGGTGTTCTCACGGAAGATGACCATGTCGACTAGTTCGGGTGCCTTCACCGGTGATGGCACACCCTTGAACCAGCGAACCGGGCGGAGACACACGTACAGGTCCAGGATCTGGCGGATCGCCACGTTGAGGCTGCGGAAGCCCCCACCTATTGGTGTGGTCAGCGGACCCTTGATTCCGA
>PBSS01000005.1 GCA_002726315.1 Acidimicrobiaceae bacterium | reverse complement strand
GTCACAACCACCTGCTCTAGCTCGAAAAGCGGAGACTCGGTGGTCGGCTCCTTGGCGAACACATCGATTGCAGCACCGGCGATCTGCCCTGAAATGATCGCTTCTGCCAGGGCCTCTTCGTCAACAATTCCCCCACGAGCCACATTCACGATGCGCTGCCCTGGCTTGGCCTGTGCCAACAGTTCGGCATCGATCAGCCCGACCGTGTCAGGGGTGTGAGCCAGGTGAAGGGTCACGAAGTCTGATCTTTCAACCAATTCGACTAGGTCCAGCATCGAGACGTTCAAGTTCCTAATGCTCTCCTCGATGATGAACGGGTCATAGGCCACGATGTGCATGCCAAACGCAGCTGCGCGCTCAGCAACCAGCCTCCCTATGCGGCCTAGGCCGACTATGCCGAGGGTCTTGTCGCAGAGTTCGACTCCCTGCCAGCGCGAGCGGTCCCAGGCTCCGCCCACCAGGTCAGTGTGGGCCTGTGGAATACACCGGGCTTGGGCGAGGAGCAATGCCATGGTGTGTTCCGCCGCCGAAACCGAGTTCGACAACGGTGCGTTGACCACCATCACTCCCCGGCGGGTCGCAGTACGCACGTCCACGTTGTCGAGGCCGATACCGGCTCGGCCGACGACTATTAGGCCTTCGGTAGCCTCAAGCACCTCGGATGTGACCTGGGTAGCTGACCTGACGACCAGTGCCGATGCACCCTTGAGCGCTGCAGTCAGGTCGCCATCACTCAAGCCCAACTGAACGTCGACTGCATGTCCTCCAGAGCTCAAGAGTTCAAGGCCTGCTTCAGCAATCTCCTCGGTAACAAGCACTCTTGCCATGTCTAGAGCGTGCCCCGATTCGCACAGTCCCGCAACTGGGCCCAGGCGGTCGTCACACAGCGTTCATGGAGCGATCGACTCAGGAACCTCCACGTCGAGCAGAGGCAGGTCATCGGCTGGTTCAAACCCAAAGCACTGGGCGAAGAAGGACAGTTCAGCCTCAAGTGCACTGACAATGTTGGGAGCTCTGCGAAATCCGTGTCCCTCGTCGGGAAACTCCAGGTACGCGAACGGAACACCCTTCTCTCTCAGGGCGTCGGCCATGCTGCGAGCCTGGTTCGGTGGCACGATCGGGTCCTCAGCTCCCTGGAGCAGCAACATCGGTGTGGCCAGCCGGTCGGTGTGGTGGATTGGAGACCTTGCCCTGTAAACCGGCTCGTCTTGGGGCCATGCGCCCACCAGGCGGTCCAAGTAACGGGCCTCGAATTTGTGGGTGTCGGTGGCGAGGGCCGCTAGGTCAGCCACGCCGTAGCGACTGGCTCCGGCGGTGAACACATCATGGAAAGTGACTGCTGCCAGCACCGTGAATCCACCGGCACTTCCCCCTTTGATCGCCATACGTTCCACATCCACAGCGCCCTGTTCGGCTAGATAGGTGGCAACCGCGATGCAGTCCTCGACGTCAGCCATTCCCCATTCACCCCAGAGTCGGTGGCGATAGGGGCGGCCGTATCCTGTTGAGCCCCGGTAATCCACATCGGCCACCACGAAACCACGGCTTGTCCAGTAGGCGATAGAGAGCTGCAACTGAGTCCGCACCGAACCGGTCGGGCCACCGTGGGCAAGCACCAGTAGCGGAGGATGCTCAGCACCAGAGGCCCGGTGATCCGGATTGGTCGGTGGGTAGACAAGGGCGTAGGCCTCTTCATCACTTGAAGTCGGGAAGCTGACTGCCTCGGGCATCGGAAACCATGCCTCCTCCAGTCCCATGTCTCGGCGACTGCTCAGTTCTTCAACCCCATCCGGACCGACTGTCACTACAGCTGGCTCGGTGGTCCACGAGGCCACAACCGCCGCCACTCCGCCTGCGAAAGCCGCGATGGCTCCGATCGAGGTGGCATCCACATCGGCATCGGTGATGGTGCCACTGGCTGCCAGCACCGAAAGCTGGTCCACGCCACCTATTCTCCGGGCAAACCAGATCTCGTCACCCACGAACGCATATCTGGACAGCCCGAACACCCACTGCGGTGTGGCCACCTCAAAACCACCTGCGGTTAGTTGTACGAACGTGTCGTCTTCAGCCAACCGGTACAGGTGCCACCACCCGTCCCGGTCGCTCACCACGTGGAGAGCCCCGTCCAAGCGCCATTCTGGTTGGAAAAATGACTCTCCTGATCCTGCCCCCCCATGGTTCGCTCCACCGACAGGGGATGCCCCTGACAACACACCATCACCAAGGGCAGCTACCCATAGTTCGGTATCGTCCCACGGCAGGTTTGGGTGGTTCCATTGGATCCAGGCCAATCGCCTGCCATCAGGCGAGATGCGTGGCGATGAGACGAAGTCGGGCCCTGACCAAAGCACCTCAACCCTTAGCGAACCGTCCAGGGCTACGGCTACCAACTCATTGGCAGGCTCACTCCCAGCCATGTGAGCCTCCCTGACGCACACGTACCAGTGGCCGTCGGGGGTGGGACGGCCATCCGCGTAACGCAAAGCCCTTGCCGAATCCGGCTCGGGGGTTATGGCCGTGGGCGACCCTCCTTTATCCAACCGATAGAGCCGTTGGTCAGCATGGTCGCTGTAGATGAGCGTGCCGTCGAATGCCCACCACGCACCGCCTCCGTACTCGTGAACGAGGGTGCGCACGTTCACCTCGGACGAGACAGCGTCCACCCCGCCGCACACAACTACGGTGCGACCTCCCTCATTGGGACGCGACTCGGACCACCACACTTGGTCACCGTCGATGACAACCTCACCTGGTGAGACAGCGCCGGCGACCAACATGCCTGCCGTTATCGGCGATCCCCAGCTTCCGTAAGGTGTCGAAGAGACCACGTCTGACGTCACCTACCCGTTCAACAGGGCCACCACTCTGGTGAGGCCCTCTGCAAGGTCGTCATCACCTAGGGCAAATGAGAGGCGGGCGTAACCGGGGGTTCCGAATGCTTCGCCCGGCACTATCGCCACCTTGGCCTCGTCAAGGATGATGCCGGCCAGTTCGTTAGTGGTCAAAGCAATCCGTCCGGCTATATCACGGCCCAGCAAAGCAGACATGTCCGGATAGGCGTAGAAGGCGCCCTGTGGCTCCAGTAGCTCCAGACCCTCAACCTGGCGAAGCAGGCCTGACATGGCCACCCGTCGCCTGTCAAACGCCTCGCGCATAGCCACCACGGCGGTCAGGTCTCCCGATACCGCTGCCAAGGCCGCCCGCTGGGACACGTTTGCGACGTTGCTGGTGGCATGCGACTGGAGGTTCCCCGCTGTCTTCACGAGGTCGGTTGGACCGATCATCCAGCCGACGCGCCAACCGGTCATCGCATATGTCTTGGCGACGCCGTTCAGCACCACGCAGGTGTCAGCCAAGTTCGGGACAAGGGCACGGATGGAGTGGTGCTCGTGTCCGTCGTAGGTGAGGTGTTCATAGATCTCATCTGCAATGACCCAGATGCCGTGCTCAACCGCCCACTCCCCGATAGCTGTGATCTCGTCGGCCGGATAGACCGCCCCAGAGGGGTTGGAAGGCGATACGAAGAACAGCGCCTTGGTCATCGGAGTGCGGGCCGCCTCCAACTGGTCGACGGTGACCCGAAAGCCGGAGGCCACATCGGTCTGGAGAACCACGCTCGTTCCTCCGGTGAGAGCTATGCATTCCGGATAGGTGGTCCAGTAGGGGGCCGGAAGGAGGACTTCGTCACCAGGGTTCAACAAAGCGGCGCACGTGTTGTAGACGGCGTGCTTGCCGCCGTTGGTCACCAGCACCTGGGAGACTTCCGGGCACCAGCCCGAATCGCGTTCAGTTTTTTCGACCAAGGCAACCTTCAAGTCCGGTAACCCACCGGTCGGTGAGTACTTGTGGTTGACAGGATTCTCACAGGCCGCCATGGCAGCAGCCACGATGTGATCAGGTGTGGGAAAGTCGGGTTCGCCTGCGCCGAACCCTATGACTGGCTCCCCGGCGGCACGCAGTTCACGGGCCTTGTTGGTCACTGCCATAGTCGCGGACTCGGCGATGGCGCCGACACGGGTGGATAGGCGTTGGGTGGTCATTGAGGCTCCCGGCTTGACTGCTTGTCGCCAGTCTGCCAGCACGAGCCAGCAGATCGCGGCCCCATTCAGCCGCAGGCGGTGAAGTAGGGCGCCAAGTACTCGAGGGCCAGGTCGCCTTCGGCCTGTTGTGCAAGGCCCTGGTAGGCGAGGCAGGCTGCAACCTCCAGTTCACCGCGACCACACCCCAACTGTCTCGCCCTGTCCTCGAATTCAGATGTACGCATCAGGCGATCGACCGCGGCGAACGGCTGCTCGGGATTGTCTGCCTCTAGGTTGGCGAGGGTCTGGCCGGCGAGGCTTTCAAGGACCTGCCCAGCAACGACACGTCCCACCTTGGTTAGCTCGACGCAGGTAGTGGCATCGGACGGCTCACTCACCTTGTCGTCGCCACACGCGGCGACCAACAGAGATCCCACGACGACAACCATGGACATGATGGAAGAGCGCATTGCCAGCGAAGGTAGTGGCCTGGTGGAACGAGGAGTCGTCAGCCGGTGCCGACGATCGTTGCCACTACCACGAAGTGGATTGCAACTGCTGTTGTGACTAGTACATGCCAGACCTCGTGGTAGCCAAAAACCCTGGGTGAGAGGTCAGGCCACCTGACTCCCAACATGATCGCACCACCGCTGTATAGGAGGCCCTCGAGGGCAATCAGTACCAGAACCGATGTGTCGAGCGCTCGGAACAGGTCGGGTGCCACGACGATCGGAACCCAGCCGAGGGAGATGAACAGCGTGTTCATAAGGCCGCGGGGTGGGTGAAACGGAAGCATGCGTAGTGTCACGCCAATGGCGGCGCCCGCCCAGGTGGCCCACAGCAATAGTTGTGCTGATCGACCCTCAAGTCCCGATATGGCGATAGGAGTGGCGCTGGCGGCAATGAGGATGAATATCGCTGCATGGTCGAACCTGAACAGCAACTCCCAAACCGGGATCGACCAGCGGCGCAAGTGCACTAACGCGCTGGCCACGAACATGAGCAATGCTCCTGTGGCGAACACGGCGGCCCCGACGCGGTCGGTCCCGGGAGGGGCCTCCCAAACAAGTGCTACACCACCGGCCAAGGCCATCGGAACAGCTGCACGGTGCATGACGCCACGCCATTGGGGTCGCCCATGCATGAGCGACCGGCGAACTGAGTCGGAGACGTCGCCAGAGAACTCTTCGTGCGCTTCCACCATAGCGCCGAACCTAGACGCTGGATCCGCTACCGAGGAACCTCCCGATCATGCTCACACAAATAGTCGCAGTCCAGCCGTCGCGAGCATCGCTGCGACAACCACGATTACGAACGGTGCCCGAAGCCAAACTGCTGCGGCGCCCACCATTACCCCTAGCAGGCGGGCATCAACGGTTAACGAGGAGCCGTTTGTGACTGACATCATCACCAGCAGTGCAGAGAACAGTGCTGCCGGTAGCAGCGCCGCCACCGGTGCTAGCGGTCGGCTGAACCGCTCCCCCGCCGAGATGCCAACCAACTTGAATAGGTAGGCGCCCGCAGATAGCACGAGGATGCCGATCCAACTCATCGGGCCCCTCCGCTCTCGCCACCTGTAGGTCCAGACCTGGCGGCCACCCACAGGCCGGGACCCACTGCTGCAGCAGCCAGAAGCATTGGAAGGCCCACAGCCGTGGTGGGAACTGCCACTACGGTGATGGCCGCACCCACGAGTGCTGTCACCCGGCCTGAGTTGGTCCTCAGGTGTGGTACCAGGAGCGCCACGAAGGCTGCTGGGAACGCGGCGTCTAACCCCCAGGTCCCCGGGTCATCAAGTACCCCGCCAAGGAGTACGCCAAGGACCGTGCCGGTGTTCCAGAAAATGAACAACCAGATGCCTGTGAACCAGAAAGCCTCCCTGCCGTGTTCCGGCTGCTCCTGGGCGGTTGCCATCGCTGTGGTCTCATCTATGAGGAACTGCGCCGCCACGAACCGGCAACCCCTGCCCCTGCCCAGCATCGGTGCCATGACGGGCCCGTAGAGCGAGTTGCGCGCCGCCAACAGCAAGCCACTTCCCACCGCCGCTGCAGTGCTCCCGCCACCGGCAACCACCGATACCACAGCAAACTGCGATGCCCCGGTGAAGGTGAGCACTGACAGGGCCGAGGCCTGGGAAAGCGAAAAGCCCGAGGTGTCAGCGAAGAAGCCGAAGGTTATTCCAATGAGACCCGTAGCCGCGGCTAGTACGAATGCCTCTCGCCGGTGCCCAACCAGCCTTCTCTTCACAACAGGGCGACCAACTGGTTGACCAGGCCGTCTAACTCGGCTGCACAGGTGTGAAAGGTCTCCTGGTCGCCCGAGGCCGGGTCGATGACTTCCTCCCACTCTTCGACCTCGACCGCCACCAGGTTCATTCCGGCTAGGCGCTCACCTAGGGGCCCCTCGGAAGGAAGGTGACGTACCAGCCTCGGAAGGGTTGCGGTACGGGCCGCAACTTCTGGGTGGTGACGTCGGATCCAGGCAACGTGACCAGGCTCCATGGCAACCACTAGGTCTGATTTCGCATGCTCGTCACCGAACTGGCGACTCCTGTGGTTCATGTCGGAGAGATCGAAGTGGGCAAGGGCCAAACGGGTGCGTTGACTCATTGGTTGCCCCTCAAGGACAAGGGTGCCGGCTCCAACCGCCCTGTAGCCAGGCGCCCGATCGGCGAACATGGCACGGGCCATCACCGACCTAGCGGCATTTCCCGTGCAGAGGAAACAGATGACCGGCCTGGAATCAGAAGTGATGTTCAACCTCCACTCCCCTGTTTGTCGGTATCCAGCCTGTGGGTTACCAACACAAAAAGGGCCTCGGCCTCAGCGGTTACCGAACCTTCCACGAGGCATCTGGCCCTGGCAACTAGGCGGCGGCCGGACTGCTTTTCCACCCAGGCCTCAAGACGCAGGTCTACGTCTATTGGTGTGGCCTTCCGGTAGCGGACCTCAAGGCGTGCCGTCAACGCTGGACCCGCATTCACAAGGCCTGGCACACCGCTCAAGATGTCGTCAAATAATCCAGCTATAAAGCCACCGTGCAGTCGCCCCGGTGGACCCTCCCGGGTCCTGCCTGTACGGAGCGCCCCCACGATGATCTGCTTTCCTTCAGAGTCGGTTTCGCGGGTGACGGTCATTGGTGGTGCCAGCGGGTTGTAGCCACCTCGGTAGAGGCTGTGCTCGCGGTGTTCATCACGCAGTCGCTCCCGGCCTTCATCACCTAAGTGCTCGTCAGACACCTCATACCAGCGCAACCTCACAGAGTCTCCGAGTCGACTCCTAGCCTCTGCCACCTTCTCGCTCGCTGCCTCCAACTGTCCTACAGAGGGCTCCAAGCGGTGCAGATCATCGACTAGGCCCCGTGCCTCGTTGGCAAGGTCCCGCCAGGCCTCTGGGGGATCTCCACCATCTGAGTGGTTCGAGGTGGGCTGGTCGGCAGTTGGCATGGTCCCCCTGTCTAGCGGCTGGACCTTTGTGGGAGGGCAACAAAAGTAACCAAAGGGATAAATCTGACTATTCCGATCGGATTTGTATTGTTTTTCAAATAAAGACTCTGTAGGTTGACTTTCTAATCCCGACTACTCCTATCGGGTTTATGCGAGATGGGCCATGACAGCGACTACAACCACTATCAGGACGCGTAGCACTCCGAAGCTATCTGCAGCTGATTTGGGCCGCCTCAACACCCGGTTTGAGTCCGCCCATCCAACCGCTGTGATCCTTTGGGCCATAGGGGAATACGGCCAGGACCTGGCCCTTGCAACCTCGTTCTCTGACACCCTGTTGGTCGACCTGGCCCTCTCAGTCAACCCCGACATGGAGGTGGTGTTCCTCGACACCGGATTCCACTTCAGCGAGACCCTTGAAGTCCTCAAACAGGCGCAGGTCCGCTACGAGATGAATCTCCGTGTCGAACAGCCCGACCCGACCGGAGAGGACCTGTGGGCATCGGGAACCGAAGCCTGTTGTGCTGCTCGAAAGATACGAACCCTAGACAGTGCCTTGGCTGGCAAGTCAGCTTGGCTCTCAGGCCTACGACGCACTGACAGCTCCGACAGGAAGCGGACCCCCATCATCGAGATCGACCGCCGCGGATTGATAAAGGTCAATCCGATCGCAGCCTGGCCTGCCGATGAAGTTGCTGCCTACATGGACGAGCGGGATGTGATCGTTAACCCCCTGACCCTCGAGGGATACCCCTCCATCGGCTGTTGGCCTTGCACCGAACGCACGTCCACTGGGAACGACGCGCGCTCTGGACGCTGGCCCGGAAGTCCAAAGACCGAATGCGGGATCCACTTGTGAGTGCTGGCCCAACCCCAAGAGAACTTTTGAAACCGATCCCAGGATCGGTTACCACAAAGTCGCCCTACCCGGTGAACCTGGACCTGACCGGCCGGCGCGCACTCGTCATTGGCGGTGGATCCGTGGCAGCCCACAAGGTGAAGGGCCTCCTGACCGCCGGCGCCAACGTGACCGTCGTAGCGCCAGTGGCTGTCGAGACCATTGCTGCCGACCCTGCCATCAGGTGGCACCAACGCCCTTACCGCCGTGGTGAAGTGGCCTCGTACCGCCTGGCTATCACAGCCACAGGCAATCCCGAAGTAGACGGACAGGTCCATCGCGATGCCGAAGCTGCCGGTGTGTGGCTGAACAGCGCCGATGATTACGAACACTGCACCTTCACGCTCCCAGCCGTGTCCCGCCACGGTGACCTACAGGTCACCGTCTCCACAAATGGAAACAGCCCTGCTGTCGCCCGCTGGCTGCGTCGCCAACTCTTTGACCGGATTGGCCCCGAACACGCCATCCTCTTGGCCTTGGCCTCAGAGGTACGCGAGGAACTACGTGAAACTGCCGGAACGAGCGAGTCACCGGCATGGGATCTCGTGCTCGATGAAGCCCTCGTGGAGACTGTCCGCCGTGGTTGCCTGGACTCAGCAAGACAGACCCTCAGGAACGGCCTAGGCCTCTCAGGAGCGGCATCACTGGACCCGGTGCCATGACTGTCCACCTGGTGGGGGCCGGCCCCGGCAGCCCGGACCTTCTCACTCTGCGTGCTTCCAGACTGCTTGACACAGCTGACGTTGTAGTACACGACCGCCTAGTGGACCCCAGAGTCTTAGACCTCGTGGCTCCATGGGCTGAAGTGATCGACGTGGGCAAGCAACCCGGTGGCCCAGTTGATGCCCAATGGCAGATCAACCAAGTCCTCATCGAGGCTGCCGGACGGAACGAGATAGTCGTGCGCCTCAAGGGTGGCGACCCATTCGTGTTCGGCCGCGGTGGCGAGGAAGCTGAAGTTCTACGTGCCGCTGGAATCGACGTAGAGGTTGTGCCAGGCATTACCTCCGCCATCGCCGGTCCTGCAGTAGCGGGAATACCGGTAACCATGCGGGGTCATGTCAACGGATTTACCGTCATTACCGGGCACAGTGACCCAACCATCGGCCGACCCATCGACTGGGAGGCCGCTGCCCGTCTCGGTACCACGCTCGTGGTGCTCATGGGGGCTTCTCGCACTACCCCGATCGCCGAGAGCCTGCTGGCCGGTGGCATGGCCACCGACACGCCAGTAGCTGCCGTGGAGTCAGCCAGTACACCCAGCCAGAGGATCCACCGGACCACCTTGGCTGGTATGGAAGACCTGAGGGTACGAGCACCCGTCGTCCTCATCATCGGCACCGTTGCCGGCCTGGATGTGACCGACTCCGCCACCACCGATCGACGTCTTGGTGACCTCATCAGCCAACTCACAACCGAACATGCAGGTGAGAGATGACCCAACTGGCCGGACCCACGACCCTGTACAAGCCCTTGAGCCCCGTCGACCCCGACATCGCCACCGACATCACCAAGTTTGAGGAGATGCTGGCCGACTACCAGTCTGGACGCATCGATGAGGACGTGTTCCGTGTTTTTCGCCTCAACAACGGCATCTACGGCCAACGACAGGGTGGTACCAACCAAATGGTACGCGTCAAGGTGCCCTACGGGTCCATGACAGCCGACCAACTTGACCTGCTGGGTTCCTTGGTTGAGGACCACAGTCGCGGCTGGGGTCACATCACCAGTCGCCAAAACATCCAATTCCATTTCGTGCAACTGGCCGAAGTCCCCGAGGTCCTAAAGAAGCTGGCTTCGGTTGGCCTAACGACTCGTGAGGCGTGTGGCGACACCGTGCGCAACGTGCAGGGCTGCCACCTGGCTGGGGCCTGCCCCTCCGAGGTGGTCGACATAACAGCATGGGCTGAAGCCGCCTACAGGCACTTCGTTCGAAACCCCATCGCCCAACGCCTACCCCGTAAGTTCAAGATCAACTTCTCGGGATGTGCCACTGACTGCGGTCAGGCCATGTTCAACGATGCCGGCGTTGTTGCAACAAGCCGAATCTTCAACGACGGCAGCGTCGAGCACGGCTTTCGCGTTTACATAGCCGGTGGACTTGGCACCACGCCATTCCCCGCACAAGCGCTCGAGCAGTTCACCACTAGGGAAGACCTACTGCCCACCATCGAATCAATACTGCGAGTCTTCGACCAGACCGGGAACCGCGACAACAAGCTGCGCGCCCGCATGAAGTGGGTTGTCGACCAACTCGGCATCAACGAGGTCAGACGACGCATCCTCGCCACCCGGCGGCTATTACCTGCATCGGCCACTTGGCCCGGTGGGATACCCGACGTTGTAGGCGAATGGGGTGACACGCCAGCCGGCGTGGCGCCAGGTGCCACCCCGACCCCGGTGGGTCACGACGTTCCCGTCAGTATCGGTGCCAGGACCCCGTACGAACGCTGGGCCAACGCCAACGTGGTTCGAGGAATCGGCAATGGCACGGTTTCCGCCTACGCCTGGTGTGCCCTGGGCGACATAACCGGAGCCCAGTTCCGTGCCATGGCTGCCGTCGTTCGTGACCTTGACGTCGAGATACGCGTAACCAACAGACAGAACTTCATCGTCCGCAACCTTGACGAGAACCAACTGCCGACACTTTTCGAGAAGCTTGAAACCGTCGGCATGGCCAAGCCCGGAGCCGAGTTGTCCCGAGATGTCGTGGCCTGCCCCGGCTCAGACACCTGCAACCTGGCCGTTACCCAGAGCCGAGGCTTGGCCAACGCAATCGATGACGCCCTCGAAGAGGCAGGCTTGGCTGAGGTGGGAGGCGTGCGTACGAACATCTCCGGCTGCACTAACAGTTGTGGCCAACACCACACAGCCGACATCGGCTTCTTCGGTGCCGAGCGACGCGCCCACGGTAAGGCTGCACCCGGCTACCAGATGCTATTGGGAGGCCACGTGGGCCAAGAGCAGGTCCAGTTCGGCAAGAAAGCCCTGCGCCTACCCGCCAAGAACGCGCCCGAAGCCACGGTGAGGGTTGTTAGCCGTTTTGCAGGCGAAAGGCTGGCGGGAGAGGCATTCCATGCCTGGCTGGACCGGTCGGGTGGAGCGTCCAAGGTAGCGGTGGGCCTCAAAGACCTTGATGTATTCCCCACCCCCGACGATGCTCCCGATTACTACGTCGACTTTGACGAGACTGGGCCCTATGTGGCAGAGATTGGCGACTCAGAGTGTGCCACCTGACCAAACTCAGGACGACAACAACCTGACCCGAATCACTCCCGTCCCCCAACTGAGCTTCCCTGAGGTGCAGGATCTGGGCCATGGTTACCCCAATCACAGAATTACTGTTGACCGAAGAGCCCCCGGAATACGGCCAAGTCGAACAGGTCTCTCCCCTCGTTCGGCGCATCGTGGCCGAGAACCCGTCGCGTTTCACGTACCACGGCACTGGCACGTTCATCGTTGGCCCCGGCTGCGGGGGCGAGGTGGCGATCATCGACCCCGGGCCAGCTGACAACGCCCACGTTTCGGCACTCCTGGCTGCAGTCGAGGGTCAGGCGGTAACCCACATCCTCGTCACACACACCCACCCCGACCACTCACCGGCCACTGCTGCAGTCAAGGCAGCCACAGGAGCCACCACCTACGGGTTCGGACCTCACCCGGAGGCAGCGATCAAGGCACACGAGGAACGCGTTCAACAAGCAACTGAAGCTGGTGAAGACCCCGAGCCAGACGATGGTGAGGGCGGTGGCGACACCGACTTCGTACCCGACGAGGCCATCGTTGATGCAGATGTCGTGGCCGGAGAACACTTCACTTTCGAATGTCTACATACGCCTGGCCACATCTCGAACCATCTCTGCTTCGCCATGGCCGAGGAGCAGACGCTGTTCACTGGAGACCACGTTATGGGCTGGTCGACGACGGTGATCCCGGCACCTGACGGTGACCTGGCCGACTACATGGATGGCCTTTCACGCCTCCTAGGCCGATCTGAAACAACGTACCGACCCACCCACGGACCGGCGATTACCGACCCCGTCCCCTTTGTTGCCGCCTTGTTGTCCCATCGGCTTCACCGCGAGGAGCAGATAGTGGCTGCCCTGGGTGCTGGCCCCATGGACATCGCCGCCCTGGTCGGTGACATCTACTCCGACATTGACGAAGCGTTACACAAAGCAGCAGGGGCATCTGTCTTCGCACACCTGCTGGCGCTACAACGCAAGGGAAGGGCGACAGCGGACCCGGGACCTGACCCAGAAGCGAAGTGGTTCCTGAACTGAGAACGGCACCCGCGTCAGGCCGGAGTGAACCTGCAGGGAAGGTGCTTGATGCCATTTACGAAGTTGCCCCGAAGTCGCTCTGGTTCAGCAGTTGCTTGGATGTCAGGAAAGCACTGCAGGAGCTGTCGGTAGAGCACCGAGATCTCCCGCCGGGCCAAGTGGGACCCCATGCAGAAGTGAGGGCCGGGACCACCGAAGCCCACGTGGTGGTTGGGGTCGCGGGTCACATCGAACTTGTCGGGGTCCTCAAACACTGCCTCGTCACGGTTGGCCGAGTTGTACCACAAGACGACCTTGTCACCGACCGAGAACACCTGGTCGCCTAGTCGTGCTCCGTCGGTCGTGACGGTCCTACGGAAGTGGATGACAGGACTCGACATCCGCACGATCTCGTCAACAGCTGTGGGTGTAATCCCCTCGATGTCAGAAAGCCATAGGTCTCGCTGGTCGGGGTTAGCCGTGAGAAACTCCAGCCCCCAGGTGATGGCGTTGCGTGTGGTCTCGTTCCCCGCGACACAGAGAAGCACGAAAAACGACGCCATCTCGTCGGCCGTCAGGTGCTCGCCCTCCACCTCGGCGTTCACAAGGATGGTGGTCAGGTCCTCGCCGTCGCCGCCACGGCGGACCTCGGCCGTCTCGTTCATGATTGCTGCAAGGTCAGCTCCCGCTGAGAGGAGAACCCCGATGGGGTCCTCGACCTCAGTGAAGTATTCGGGGTCTCCCCCGCTGAGAATGGTGTTGGAGAGTCGGAACACCTCTTCGTGACGGTCAGGGTCGATACCCATCATCTCGCAGATGATCACCAGCGGAAGGCGGGCGGCGATATCGGTGACAAAGTCACACTCGCCCAGGTCGGCCACCGAATCAACCACCGCAGCAGCGGTCTCCTCGATGTGACCCTCGAGTTTCTTCATCATCTTCGGTGTGAACCCCGCCGAAACGATCCTGCGCAGGCGAGCGTGGCGGGGGTCGTCCATGTTGATCATGGAGCCGAAGAACTCGTTGAACTCAGACGGCAGGTCGGGAATGTTGGTTCCGTTGCCCGAGCAGAACAGATCGGCGCGACGGCTGGCCTCGATCACATCTGCATGCCGAGTCACCGCCCAATAGCCTCTACCCGAAGGCAGGAATTCGACTGCACGCTCCTCAAAGAACCTGATCGGATCCTCACTCCGCAGAGTGGCAAAGGCGGCCTCACGTTCAACCATGGGCCGCCTCCAGAAACCCCCTACGTCGGAAAGATCGATGTCCCCAAGCTCCATAGACCGACAATAGGAGCCACAAGAGGTAAGTGCCGAACCCTCCCCGGCGACTGGTCAGCCCAGTGCTCCGTCTCCCGGGGTCGGATTCCGTCCCGCCTGCAAGTCCTCGAAGCGCCTCATGGCTTCGGGCAGCGTCACATCGTGGGTGAACACCCAGAACCTCTCAGCCTTCACCGCATCCACGACGGCATCCGCCACGTTCGAGGCATCGATCCCATGTGTAGCCAAGTACTCCAGGATCTCGGGATTGGGCATGCCGGCCGGTTCCTCCCCTGCAACTTCCACCCAGTCGGGACGGTTCCGCTGCGACGAGAAGATATTGGTCAGTACCAACTCCGGACACAAGCACGAGACACCCACGGGTGTGTCCTCTAGCTCCCGGTAGAGGGACTCGGACAGGCCCACTACAGCATGCTTGCTGGCGCAATACATGCCGAGCCTCACGGTCGTCATGAGGCCTGCCTGTGAGGCCGTGTTCACGATGTGCCCCTCACCAGCCTCGACCATCAGGGGGGCAAACGTGGTAACGCCGTAGGCAACACCCAACACATTCACGCTGACCAGCCACTGCCACTCGGTGGGCGTCGTCTCCAGCATCGGACCAGAAGGCCCAACCCCAGCGTTGTTGCACAACACGTGCACACCGCCAAAGTTGTCGATAGTCGCGTCAGCTAGAGCCTTGACAGCCGCAGGGTCGGTTACATCACACAAAACACCCAACACCGGTGCCCCACCCGCCTCTAGACGCGTCGCCTGGGCCGAAAGGACGTCCTCCTCGACATCTGCCATCACGACCCTCATGCCTTGGGCCACGAACGCCTCGGTCATGGCGAGGCCAATTCCGCTAGCCGCACCGGTCACCACTGCGACCCGACCCTCCAGTTCCTGCATTCTCCTCTTCGCCTTCCTCCTGTTACGCCGACCGGATGGCTACACCAGTCTGGGCAATCGTCTAGCACACCCGCTGGCAGTGTCATCGGTCGGACGGGATACCTTCACCGCATGTCAGGGCCCCTCCAAGGAATGAAAACCGAAGACCAGTCGGTCGCCCACCTCAGGGAAACAGGAATGGTCGCATGACCGAACACATCGACAGCGGTCGCTACGACGTTTGGGCACGACACCACGAGGAGCACGGGACCACCGAACTGATCCCGGCTGCAACCGTTGTCATCTTGCGTGACGGGGAGGACGGCCTTGAAGTACTGATGTTGCGCCGGAGCTCGAAGATCGCGTTTGGCGGCATGTGGGTGTTTCCAGGTGGCCGCATCGACGATGCCGACACCATTGTCGATGCGAAAGGAGGTGTCGACGAGTTGGCCACCGCTGCGGTAGCGGCAGTCAGAGAAGCCTCCGAGGAAGCCGACTTGACCGTTGACCCAGGCTCGCTGGTCTGGTTCTCGTACTGGGTTCCCCCACCGATAACCCCCAAGCGCTTTTCCACCTTCTTCTTCGCGACCCGTGTTGCGTCAGGGAAAGCAGGTGAGGTTTCGATCGACGACGGTGAGATCACCGAGCATGCCTGGATGTCGCCAACCAAAGCCATAGGACTCCGCGACCTTGGAGAGATCGAGCTTGCACCACCCACGTGGATGACACTTAACCTGATTAGCGACTGGGACTCCACCCACGCCGCCCTGACCGGACTAGAGGAGATGACCCCACTCTTCTACGAGACCCACATGGTCCGAACTGATGGCGGGGTGGTTGCAATGTGGTTAGGTGATGCCGGATATGAGGCTGAGGACCCATCCATCCCCGGGGCTCGCCACCGCCTGACCATGAGACCTAATAGCTACCAGTTGAAAAGGTTGGATGGCTGAACGGGCCACCCATCCCCTTCTACCTCCTACCATCAGTCCGGTGAACCAGCAGTTAGTAGCCCCATCGGGGCTTAGTGCCAGTGAGGTGGCCGAACGGGTCGCCGACGGCAGGGTGAACGACGTACCTGACGCGCCTGTCCGCACTACCCGTGAGATCCTCAGGGCCAACGTCCTAACGCCAGTCAACGCCATCATGGGAACGCTTCTGGCTCTCATCTTGATTGCCGGCTTTCCGGGCGATGCCCTGTTCGCCGGTGTCATCGTTTCTAACAGCGTCATCGGAGTGGTTCAGGAGCTGAAGGCTCGACGCACCCTCACCGAACTAGCCCTCCTATCGACCCCCAGGGCCTGCGTCATCCGCGATGGGACGTCACAGGAAGTAACCGTTTCCCAGGTTGTTGCTGACGACATCTTGGAACTGGCACCCGGTGACCAGGTGGTGGTGGACGGTGACGTGGTCTCAAGCGTGGGCTTGGAAATTGATGAGTCGCTCCTGACTGGCGAGGCCGACCCCGTCGACAAGGCGACCGGCGACCCCATGCTCTCGGGCAGCTTTGTCTCAGCCGGCTCAGGCCACTACAGAGCAACCAGGATCGGTACTGACTCGTACGCCGTATCGCTGGCCGAGGAGGCCCGCCGATTCAAGTTAGCGGACAGCGAGTTGCGCTCGGGGGTGAACACCATCCTGCGCTGGCTGACCGCCATCATCCCGCCTGCGGCTGGCCTCCTGCTCCTGCGGCTATTTGTCACCGAGGACCTCTGGGAGGAGGCTCTGCGGGGCACAGTTTCAGCGGCCGTGGCCATGGTTCCAGACGGCCTCGTCCTTCTAACCAGCCTCTCGTTCATTGTTGGTGTGATCGCCCTGGCAAAAAGACAGGCCCTCGCCAAGGAACTCGCCTCGGTGGAACTCCTGGCCAGGGTCGACACCCTGTGCCTCGACAAGACAGGAACGATTACGACAGGCGAGATCTCCTTCGGACGGATTGAGGCCATCAGCTCCACCTCCGAGGCCGAGGCCACTGCGGCACTTGGAGCCATGGCAACAGCCGATCCCTCACCGAATGCCACACTGGCCGCGATTGCAGCGGCCTGTCCCAGTCCTGGATGGAGGACTACGTCTGTGACCCCCTTCTCGTCGGCCCACAAGTGGGCAGCTGCAGAGTTCGAGGACCGCGGCGTGTACCACCTAGGTGCCCCCGACATCCTCTTGCCGGAGGGTGAATGGGCTACAGCCCGGAGACGCGTGGCTGAACACGCTGACACGGGCTACCGGATCCTCGTCCTAACACGGGCATCGAATCCCGCCGAGGACCCTGATTCCCTGCCAGCAGCACGGGTGCCCCTCTGCCTGATCCTCCTCGAGGACACAGTCAAAGAAGAGGCACCTGAGATACTTGAGTACTTCATCCAGCAAGGGGTTGACCTCAAGGTCATATCAGGAGACCACCCGTCCACGGTTGCTGCAGTGGCCCAACGAGCAGGCATTCCCAACTCTGGCACTGGCTATGACGGCCGCCAGCTGCCTACCGACCCCGGAGAGCTGGCTGACCTACTTGCCACTGAATCCGTGTTCGGGCGGGTGACTCCACACCAGAAGCGGGCGATGGTCGCCGCTCTCCAGTCACACGGTCACACGGTTGCAATGACTGGTGATGGAGTCAATGACGTACTTGCCCTAAAGGACGCAGACATGGGTATCGCCATGGGATCTGGCAGCTCTGCAACCCGTGCCGTTGCCCAACTGGTGCTACTGGATGACCGCTTCTCAACCCTTCCCCGGGTACTGGCAGAGGGCCGACGTGTCATCAACAACATCGAACGGGTTGCCAACCTTTTCATCTCCAAGGCCACCTACGCGGTGCTATTGACCGCCCTCGTCGCCATCATTGGCTCTCCATTCCCGTTCCTGCCTAAGCAACTGACCCTCATTGGAACAGTCTCGATCGGGGTTCCCGGATTCTTCCTGGCACTGGCTCCAGACACGTCACTGGTCGATACCGGCTTCCTCCGAAGAGTGCTGAGTTACTCCCTGCCAGCCGGAGTGGCTGCAGCGATCTCCACCTTCGTCTGCTACGAGACCGTGAGGCGAGGCGATGCTGGTCTGGCAGAAGCCCGCACTGCAGCCACTATGGCGCTGCTTGTACTCGGCCTGGCAATCCTGGTTTCCATTAGCAGGCCGCTGCGTGCCTGGAAGCTGATACTGGCATTCGCCATGGCCGCCTTGTACGCCGGAGTGCTAGCGCTTCCGACTGGCCGCAACTACTTCGAATTGGTAGTACCCGGTTCGTCTACCTGGGCTGTGGTCGCCATCTGCTCCGCGCTCGGTGGGTCACTCGTGATGGCCGTTCCCCGCCTTCTGCGCTTACGCGGCTAGTAGCGTCTCCCTCTGGCAGGTGCCCCAAGGGTTCCACCGGCCCCAATAACCGCTCCAGCGGATGTGCAGGAGGTGAGTGCAGATGACCGATGAATCCAACGGATTGTTTGCCACGGCCCTCGCCCAGTTCAACCGGGGTGCTGACCTGATCGAACTTCCCGACAGTATCCGCCTGATTCTCTCACAGCCAAAGAATGAGATCATCGTGAACTTCCCGGTGCTCATGAATACGGACGACTACCGGGTCTTTCGCGGCTACCGAATCCAGCACAGCAACATCCTTGGCCCCTATAAGGGAGGGGTCAGATTCCACCAGGCTGTCGACCTCGACGAAGTCAAGGCCCTCGCATCCTGGATGACTTGGAAGTCGGCACTCTGCGAGATTCCGTTCGGTGGAGCCAAGGGCGGCATCGCATTCAACCCGAAAGATGTCGAACCAGAGGAGCTTGAACGGATCGTTCGCCGATTCACACACGCCCTAGGCGGGAACATCGGCCCGGACCACGACATCCCCGCCCCCGACCTGGGCAGCAACCCCCAGGCGATGGTTTGGATGATGGACACCTATGCAAACTCAACTGGTGCCACTGAGAGACAGAATGTGAAGCGCATCGTCACCGGCAAGACCCTAGAAACTGGTGGCAGCCCAGGACGAGACAAGGCCACGGGCCAGGGTGTCGTATTCTGCCTTCAGCACTGGGCTGACGAGACCGGCTTTGACCTGGGTAGTGGAACCGCCATCGTTCAAGGCTGGGGAAACGTGGGTGGGGCCACGGGCCGCATCCTTCAGGTCCACGGCACACGGGTGATCGCCGTATCAGATCACCTAGGAGCCATCGTCGATGAGGATGGCATCGACGCGTTTGACCTGACCGACTGGGTTAACGAACACGGCACGGTTGCCAGTTACCCCAATGCTGATTGGATTGAGCCAGCCGACCTGTGGGGAGTCGAAGTCGACGTGGTGGTTCCAGCGGCTCTGGAGAACCAGATCACGGCTGAGACTGCCCACCGGATAAAGGCCAAAGTGGTTGTGGAGGCTGCCAACGGCCCAACGACGCTGGAGGCCGACGCGATTCTGGCCGACCGTGGAATCGAAGTACTGCCCGACATCCTCGTCAATGCCGGCGGTGTGGTCGTGTCTTACTTCGAGTGGCTACAGAACAGGTCTGCCCAGAGGTGGAACCTGGACGATGTTGACCACAAGTTACGAGACATCCTCTGGAAGGCATCGGACGCGGTATGTGAGATCCGCGAAGAACTGGATGCTGCATCGCGCCGCGATGCTGCCTACGCGATTGCGCTGCGCCGCCTAAAGACCGTCTACGAACAGCGTGGGATCTTCCCGTAGCCAGGACACCAGTCGAATCAACTTCAACTTGCCTCTGCCAAGGCCGCTGCAGCCCTCTGAGCCGCCACCTGACGACGCCCGATAATCGGTGTGGTCGGAGCGAATCCGGCTGTTGCCCGCTCAGACTCGGATTCTCCACCCCAGAAGCCCAGCTCCCGGTTGTCACGCGCATAGGCCTTGCACTCGACCACCGACGAACAAGAAGAACAGAGGTCCCTCGCTTTTGACTCCCGGCGTACCCTGGCCTCAGGCCGCTCTGCAAAAGGGGCAAAGAACAGATCGCTCCTACCCCCACATAGGCCGTCGGTCATCCAGGCTTGTGTCTGCCAGTCGACGTACGTGTTCGCCGCTGCCTGTGACATGGTCTCCCCTTTTCTAGTCCGTGGACTGACTTCCAAAGTCCATCAAGGCGAGTGATAGTAGGAAAAAGAAGCCCGGTTGAACAGAGCTCAGTGATGATTGTTAGAGAACCTACCTATCGGTAATAGCGATTAACTTTTGCCTCTTGCATACGTTTGCACGATGACTACCCGGTAACAACATGGCAGCGGGGTAGCCGCCGACACAGCGTGCTGGCATGCTCACCCCTGTGAGGCAACCCGCGGGTCCATTCTTCGACGATCTGGCCGTCGGCCAGAAAATAGTATCGGCACCGGCAGTCACCATCGGGCCCGGTGAAGCCGCCGCCTACCAGGCCATCTGCGGAGACCCCCTTGCCACCTCCCTGAGCAGGCTCATGGCCGAGGCTGTAACTGGAACACCAGGCGTTCTCGTGAACCCCGCCCTCGTGATGCACACCTCCATCGGTCAAAGCACAATCGCCACCCGGGCAGTCATCGCCAACCTCTTCTACCGAGGTGTCGTAATCCAAAGACCAATGCGACATGGCGAAACCATCGAGACAACAGTCGAGATCTTGGGACTCCGGCAACTCGCCCACCGACCCGACCGGCCGGCCCGGGGCCTCGCCCTGCTTGGCATCAGAACCACCTGCACCGACGACGGTGAATCCGTCGTGGAGTATGAGCGCTGCGCCATGCTCCACATGCGCGACCCTGAGGCCAAGACTGACAAAGACGACGATCTGGGCATCGTGGACCCCGAAATCCACCTGGCTGACTGGATAGACCACATACCCGCTGGCTGGGACCCGTCTCCGCTGGCAGACAACGAGCAATGGGAAGTCGGCACGACCCGCGTCGATCCACTGCGCGACACCGTTACTTCCGCACCCGAACTGGCCCGCCTGACCCAGAACCTGGCACCAGTCCACCGGGACCCCACTGCCGGAGGCGGTCGACGCCTCGTCTACGGAGGCCACACAATCGGTTTAGCTCAGGCGTCCCTACACCGGTTAATGCCATCTACAGCAACCGTCCTGGGCTGGCAGGCATGCGATCACACTGGGCCTGTCTACGAGGATGACGTGTTGGGCTGCACTCACACCCTCATTGATGAAAGGCAGGCGGCTGGCGGCCGCCTAAGGGCCATGCGCGTTGCCGTTGAAGCCGAACGCAACGGTGACACCATGCCGGTGCTTGAATGGCACCTTGTGACCTGGGGCGCCTGAACACCCTCCCTCCGTGCCCCATCAGGGGCCGGCCACCACGCCCCTGTCGAACAAATCGCCTACCTCTGCTGACGAGAGGCCAAGGTCCTCGCACAGAACCTGCTCGGTGTGCTCCCCCAACAGGGGTGCCGTCGCTGCTCCACGCTCGATGACGCCGGGACCTCCGAACGCCAAGGGAGAACCAGCCACAAGGTGGGTCCCCACCCCGGCCTGGTCCAACTCTGCGAACATCGGGTTGGCGGTCGAACAGCGCTCATCCTCATCAACCATTTCCAGAAAGGACCGGTAGGGGCCCCAACAAACACCGTGGCTATCCAGCACGGACGCGACCTCACTCAGGTCTCGATCGGCAAACCACGGACTGAACAAGCCGCCCAACTCCCGACGGGCGGTGAAGCGGTCACCTTCGTCGGCGAAGTTCAACTCCATCGCAGCAGCCAGGGCCGCCACCTCGTCGGCGGTACCGGTAGCTTCCAACAGGCCCTTCCACTGCTTGGGACTGATGGCAACGACCATTACACGCCTTCCATCGCCCGTCTCAAAGTCTTTTCCGTAGGCACCGTAAAGGTCGTTACCGATGCGCTTCCTTTGAGTTCCGTTGACCTGTGCCTCTGCCAAGTTTCCAAGCGCCCCTAAGGCCGCCAGCGCCACATCGGCCAGGGCTAGCGACACCAACTGTCCCTCACCTGTGATGGACCTGTGGCGGTCGGCCGCCACGAGGCCCAGGGCTGCCATTTGTCCACATACCAGGTCCCAGGCGGGCACGACGTTATTCACAGGCCTCGGGTCGTCGGCATGGCCCGTGACCGCTGGATACCCAACTGCACAGTTCACCGTGTAATCGACTGCTGTCGTGCCATCGTGGCTACCTGTAATGGCAACCATCACCAGGTCGTCAGCACCCTTTCTAAGCCGCTCCCACGACAGCCATCCCACGGCTGGAAAGTTGGTGAGGAAGTTGCCTGCCCTGGTGATCAACTCACCCAGCAGTTCTTGCACAGTGATATCAGACAGGTCTGCGGCGATCGACCTCTTACCCCGGTTCAGGCCATTCCAGTAGAGGCTGACACCGTCGGCGGTCAGCGGCCACCGCTTGTGATCGATTCCCCCACCGATTCGATCAAAGCGGATCACATCAGCACCCAACTGCGCCAGGGTCATCCCTCCCGAAGGTGCCGCTACGAACGCCGATCCCTCAACGACCGACAATCCTTCCAGGGGACGAACCAGGCTGACCAGACTCCCCGTGCTGTCCATGGTGTCATCCGATCTAGGCCTCAGGCCTGAGAAAGGATGTCGGCAAGGACCTCATCGGCATGCTCATCAAGGGACGGTGAGGAGTTCAAGTCGTAGGCCGCCGCGACCGTTCCGTCGGGTGCAATCAGATAGGTACACCTCAACGGAAGCGCAACGAGGGGGTCGTCGGCTGGACGCACCACCTCATAGGCAGTACCCATGGCCCTGTCGGGATCCGACAACAACGCGTAGGTGAAGCCCTGTTCGTCGGCGAAGGCCTTCTGATCCTCAATCGTATCGAAGCTCGCACCCACGATGACTGCGCCGGCCTTTGAAAATAATGAGGTTCGATCACGGAACCCCTGTCCCTCAAGTACTCAACCTGGGGTCGCTGCCTTCGGGTACCACCACAGGACCACCCACGAACCAGCCAAGTCGGCAGAACTCACGATGTTGCCGTTCTGGTCCGACACCGAGAACGCTGGCGCGACCGTTCCCACCTCCAGCATGGCTACCCCCCGTACCTCTCATACGAATATTGTGGGCCGACCATAGCCGTTGGGGAGCCGGCCGATGGGGTACCGGGTGCAGTGCTGGCTAGGCTCCGACCCCATCAGGAAATCATCCAGACACCCCCAGGGAGCTCCACAATGGCCGAAGCCGTAATCGTCGCTACTGCCCGCACCCCAATCGGGCGGGCGAACAAGGGCAGTCTCGTTGATGCCCGACCCGATGACATGTCCGCGTTCATCATTAACGACGTCCTCGGCAAGGTTCCCGACCTGCCACGCGACGAGGTTGAGGACGTGATCTGGGGAACTGGTCAACCCGGCGGTGAACAGGGCTACAACGTGGCACGCGTTGCAGCTGTAATGGCTGGCCTCGACTCTCCCGGAGTCACGGTCAACCGGTACTGCTCGTCATCGCTGCAAACCATCCGCATGGCGGCCCACACGATCATGGCCGACATGGGCAACGTCTTCGTGGCCGGAGGTGTCGAGTGCGTCAGCCGCTACCAATACGGCGCTGCCGACAACGGCCCACACAACGCCCTCTTTGCCGACGCCGAAGCCCGCACTGCCAGCCGAACCACCGGAAGTGCCGACACCTGGGCTCCGCCCGAAGGCCTGCCCGACATCTACATGGCAATGGGCCAGACAGCTGAGAACGTGGCAGCCTACAAAAACGTGTCGCGCCAGGCCCAAGACGAATGGGGTGTTCGCTCACAGAACCGCGCCGAGGCGGCCCGCGACCGCGGTTTCTTCGAACGTGAGATCACCCCCTACACGCTCGCTGACGGCACCGTTGTCAGCGCCGACGACGGCATCCGTGCCGGTACCACCTATGAAAAGGTCTCACAGTTGAATCCCGTGTTCCGTCCCGACGGCACGGTCACCGCCGGCAATGCCTGCCCACTCAACGACGGCGCAGCAGCGGTAGTTGTCATGAGCGCGACCCGTGCTGCCGAGTTGGGCATCACCCCGATAGCCAAGATCATCTCCTCAGGCGTGTCATCGCTCAGTCCTGAGATCATGGGCCTCGGCCCCGTCGAAGCCATCAGGATCGCACTCAACCGCGTCAATATGACCATCGATGACATTGACCTCGTAGAAATCAACGAGGCCTTTGCCGCTCAGGTCCTACCCTCAGCCGATGAACTTGGCATTGACCACGACAAGCTGAACGTAAATGGCGGTGCCATAGCCCTCGGCCACCCCTTCGGCATGACCGGTTCTCGCATCATGACCACGCTCCTGAACGGCCTTGAGGATGCTGACCAGGAGTTCGGGCTGGAGTCGATGTGTGTGGGAGGTGGCCAGGGAATGGCGATGATCGTCCAGCGCCTAGGTTGAAGGGCCTAGCCTTGGCCTCCTGAGGCATCCTGGACCGAAACCTTGCCAGCATTGATCCATGGCATCATCTCGCGAAGGCGCGAACCCACTTTCTCGACACGGTGCTCGTGACCGGCATCCTCGAGGCGTTTGAAGTTCTCACGACCCGAGTGGCTCTCAGCCACCCACTCCTCAGCAAACTGGCCCGACTGGATCTCACCCAGAATATCCTTCATGGTCTCACGAACATGATCGTCTATGACCCTCGGACCACGTGTCAGATCACCGTATTCGGCGGTATCAGATACTGAGTAGCGCATGCCGGCGATCCCCTGTTCGTACATGAGGTCCACGATCAACTTCACCTCGTGGAGGCACTCGAAGTAGCAGATCTCCGGCTGATAGCCAGCGTCCACCAGAATGTCAAAGGCACTACGGACCAATTCGGTGAGGCCACCGCACAAGACGACCTGCTCACCAAATAGGTCAGTCTCACACTCCTCTGTGAACGTGGTCTCGATGATGCCCGCACGGGCGCCACCCAGGCCTTCGGCGTATGCGAGTGCAAGGTCACGGGCTCCACCAGAAGGATCCTGCTCAACGGCGATGAGACACGGAACGCCGCCACCCTCCACGTAGGTGCGGCGTACCAGGTGACCCGGGCCTTTCGGGGCAACCATGATCACGTCCACGTCGTCGGGGGGGTTGATCAGATCAAAGCGGATGTTGAAACCGTGAGCGAAGGCAATGGCGTCACCCGGGTTCAGGTTGGGAGCGACGTGCTCGTCGTATACAGCTGCCTGATCGGTGTCAGGCAGGAGGATCATGATCACGTCAGCCCATGAGGAAGCGCCGGCCAACGACCGCACGGTTAGGCCAGCCTCAGAAGCCTTGGCCGCGGATGAAGACCCATCGCGCAAACCGACACACACGTCGATGCCTGAATCCTTTAGGTTCAACGCATGAGCATGGCCTTGGGAGCCATAGCCCAACACGGCCACCTTCCGATCAGTGATGGCCGTCTGGTTCACGTCATTTTCATAGAAAATATTTACCACGGGGACGCCTCCTGGTCTTGTCGTATAGCGGACAGTGGTCGTAACGCCTGTCGAGGAAACTACTCAGTCGTCTTCATCGAGATTCGCGAGTGCAACCCTTCCAGTGCGTTGCAACTCAATGATGCCGTACTGGCGGAGCAGTTCCTCAAACTCGTCAATCCGGGCGGGTGGTCCAACCAGCGACAGCATCATTGCATCCGCACCGACCGACAGAACCTTGCCGCCGGCCCGGTCCAACTGCTCAACCAACTCGTCGCGACGATCAGGGCCAGCTGACACCGTGACAATCATTAACTCTCTCTCGACTGCATGGCCTGGGTGCAACTCACGAATATTGACAACGTTCACGAGTTTGTCCAACTGCTTGATGATCTGCTCCAACGGTGCCGATTCCAAGTCGACGACAACGGTCACCCTGCTGAACCGCTCATCGTCAGTTGGGGCAACGGCCAAAGACTCGATGTTGAAACCACGGCGCGAGAACAGTGCCGACAAGCGTGCCAACACACCCGACTTGTTCTCAACGGTTACCACGAGGGTGTGGTAGCGGTAATCGGCTACGCGATGCTGTCCAGCCGAGCCAGATCCGCTCTGTTCGTTCATCACTGCTGGTCCTGCTGGGAGGGCGACACGAGCAGGTCAGAGTTAGAAGCACCAGACGGAACCATTGGATAGACCTTCTCTGCTGCAGCCACCCTGAAATCAATCACGACTGGACGGTCATCGACCTCGTTGGCATTTGTGATCGCCGCATCGATCTCCTCTGGGCTGTCGACTCTCATCGCTACGCAGCCCATGGACTCAGCCCACGCCTTGTAGTCCGGAACGTCCTTTGACAGGGAGACCTCGGAGTAGCGCTCGCCGTAGAACATCTCCTGCCACTGGCGAACCATGCCCAGATACGAGTTGTTGAGCAACGCCACCTTGATCGGAATCTTCTCGACCGTTGCCGTCACAAGTTCCTGAGCAGTCATCTGGAAACAACCATCGCCGTCAACCGCCCAGACCATCTTGTCTGGACAACCCACCTTGGCGCCGATCGCCGCAGGAATCGAAAACCCCATAGTGCCAAGGCCCCCCGAGTTGATCCACGTGTAGGGATGTTCGAAGGACCAGTACTGGCTGGCCCACATCTGGTGCTGACCAACGCCAGAGGCAACAATCGTGTCGTCTGGTGTGGAGTCACGAAGCTTCTCTATGACCATCTGGGGCTTGATCTCATCACCCCCCTGGGTTCGTTCATAAGAGAGAGGGAAGTTCTCCTGCCAACCGTTCACACGCGACCGCCAGGCACCCCGGTTGACTCCACCGATGCCATTGGAAGCCAGTTCGACAACAAGGGCCTCAATGGCGACGCGACAATCACTCAGGATGGCCACGTCAGGACGACGGACTTTGCCTAGCTCGGCGGCGTCAATGTCAACATGGACGATCTTGGCCCCCTGTGCGAAGCCATCCAGACGGCCGGTGACTCGATCATCGAAGCGTGCACCCAGGGCAATCAATAAGTCCGACTCCTGCATGGCTGTCACCGCTGTGAAGTTGCCATGCATTCCGGGCATTCCGAGGCAGAGTTCGTGACTGTCAGGAAAGGCACCCCTAGCCATAAGGGTCGTCACAACATGGATACCGGTCAACTCGGCAAGTTGCCGCAGGGCCTCGGCGGCACGTGCCTTAAGGATCCCCCCACCCACGTACAGTACCGGCCGCTCAGCGGCGCGGATCAGGTCAGCAGCAGCAACAATCGCAACGGGATCTGCATCGGTCTGTGGACTGTAGCCGGGAAGGTCTATCTCTACATCGTCTGTCCACTCGAGTGCAGACCTTGGGTTGTCAGGATCCACGATGTCCTTGGGGATATCGACCAACACGGGACCCGGGCGACCCGTGGTGGCTATGTGGAAAGCCTCCTTGATGGTCCGGGGAATATCCTGCGCCTCGGCGACAAGGAAGTTGTGCTTAGTTACCGACTGGGTTATTCCAGTGGTGTCACACTCCTGGAATGCATCGGTTCCGATAGCCGCAAATGGGACCTGGCCCGTGATGGCGACCATCGGCACCGAGTCGAGGTGGGCGTCACAGAGCGGCGTAACGATGTTGGTCGCACCTGGGCCGCTGGTGACCATCACCACGCCGGGGCGACCCGTGGCATGGGCATAGCCCTCAGCCATGTGCCCAGCACCCTGCTCATGCCTCACCAGGATGTGACGGATCGACGAGTCGATGATGGGGTCGTATACCGGCAAGATCGCACCACCGGGCAACCCGAACAGCACATCGACACCCTCGAGTTCGAGAGCTCGGATCAGTGCCTGTCCTCCATCCATCTTCATCAGTGCTTCTCGCTTGTCAGTGGTCGGTCAAGAGTCGGGGTAGTTCAGGAATCTGTGCGAAAAAAACAACAACCTCCCACTGAGGGAGGTCGGGCACGCAAGTGTGGGGCCGCGTGCCTAAGGCAGTACCTGTACCTCCGTGGTGGGAATGTGCTTCATTGAGGACAATTATGCGCCGTCAAGGGCCCGCTCCACAACCCGGGCCAATTCAGACCCACTCTCAGGCTCTGGCTTAGGCCTGTGTAACGGCACCCTTTTCGGCCCCCTGAGCCAGGGCCGCGTACTTGGCCAGGAAGCCGGAGGTGTAGCGGGGTTCATGGGGCTTGAGGTTGGCCCGGCGTTCCTCGAGTACAGCTTTGTCGACCAACAAGTCGATGGTGTGGGCCCGCACGTCGATCACGATGCGGTCACCTTCCTCGATCAGGGCAATGGGGCCACCATCGACCGCTTCAGGAGCGACGTGGCCCACACAGAAGCCGTGTGTTCCCCCTGAGAACCGGCCGTCGGTAATGAGCGCGGCATCGCCGCCACGGCCGGCACCCTTCATGGCACCGGTGATGGCCAGCATCTCTCTCATGCCCGGGCCACCCTTGGGGCCCTCGTAGCGGATGACCACAATGTCGCCGGCATTAATTCCACCAGCCATGACCGCGTCCATGGCGTCATCCTCACCGTTGAAGACCCGGGCCTGGCCGTCGAAGGTATCGACGTCGATGCCGGCAACCTTCACGACGGCACCCTCGGGGGCCAGGGAACCCTCGAGCACTGCAATGCCTCCGATGTCGTGGATGGGGTTGTCGAAGGTGTGGATCACCTCACCGTCGGGAGCGGGTACATCAAGCATCGACAAGTTCTCGGCAACGGTCTGGCCGGTAACGGTGATTTCGTCGCCATGGAACAGGCCCTCCTCAAGCAGCATCTGCATCACCACCGGAACGCCACCAATCTTGTCGATGTCGATCATGTGGTACGCGCCGTGGGGCTTTGTGTCGGCCAGGTGAGGAACCCTCGCCGCCACCTTGTTGAAGTCGTCCAACTCCAGTTGGACACCAGCCTCGAAAGCAATTGCCAAAAGGTGCAGGACAGCGTTGGTGGAACCACCCAGAGCCATCACTAGGGCGATGGCATTTTCAAATGCCGCCTTTGAGAGGATCTGACGAGGTCGGATGTCAGCGGCGAGCAACTGCATAACAGCGGTGCCACTGGCATAGGCAACGTCGCGTCGACGGTTGTCGATCGCCGAAGCCGATGCCGATCCAGGTAGGGACATACCAAGTCCCTCAGCCACAGAAGCCATGGTGTTGGCAGTAAACATGCCAGCGCACGCACCAACAGTCGGGCACGCATTGCGCTCGATTGCCAGGAGTTCGTCGTCGTCTATGTCGCCCACCGCGTGTGCACCGACCGCCTCAAAGACACTCACTATGTCAAGGGACCGGCCCTTGTGCTCGCCCGGCATTATCGAGCCGCCGTATACAAACACTGATGGAAGGTTGATTCGCGCCGCCGCCATGAGCATCCCAGGGAGTGACTTGTCGCATCCTGCAAAGCTGACGAAGGCGTCGAAACGCTCAGCGTGCATCACCGCCTCGACTGAATCGGCGATTATCTCCCGGCTGACCAGGCTGGCACGCATGCCCTCATGGCCCATGGCGATGCCATCACTCACGGCAATGGTGTTGAACTCGATCGGGTAGCCACCGGCATCGGCCACGCCCTCCTTGGCACGACCAGCTAGGTCGCTCAAGGGCATGTTGCAGGGCGTTACCTCATTCCACGAGGAGGCCACGCCAACCTGGGCCTTTGTGAAGTCATCGTCGTCCATGCCAATGGCTCGCAACATCGCTCGGGCAGGAGCACGGGCGGACCCCTCGGTCACCTCACGACTTCGTGGGCGGTTGATCTCGGAGGGCTCATAGCTGTCGCTGGAAGTCATGTCCACAGACTAGAGGCCGGTGACGCCCTACCACTAGTGGGGAGGTCCATGAAACCGCAATGAACCCGGATTCGTACCACCTGTTCTCCTAGCCTCGCCAGATGGAGAACACAGCAGGGCCAGGCCGCGAACTCCTGAGCCTGGCCCTCCCGGCACTGGGCGCGCTTATGGCCGAACCCCTCTACGTGCTGGCAGACACCGCCGTGGTCGGCCACCTCGGCACCGTGCCCCTAGCAGGCTTAGCCATTGCCTCGACTGCACTACTGATCGGCTACAACGTCTGCATCTTTCTGGCTTACGGATCGACTGCCACAGTAGCGAGGCTCATGGGTGCCGACCTGCGAGCCGCAGCAGCAAATCAGGCCATACAGGGTCTCTGGCTGGCAACTGGACTCGGGGTGGCCCTAGCGGTGTTTGGTGCCACGTTCACTAGGCCCCTGCTCGTCTTGCTGGGTGCCGACGGAGACGTCCTAGATGCCGCCACCACTTACTTCCGGATCAGTCTCCTGGGCGCGCCGGGCATGCTCCTGATGCTCTCCGGAGTCGGCTACTTGAGGGGCACAAAAGACACCGTTCGTCCATTGTGGGTGGGGGTGGGCACGGCAGCGGTGAACCTCGCCATTGAATTGGTGCTCATCTACGGTCTGGGCCTCGGCATCGGTGCCTCCGCAGTTGCGACCGTAATTGCCCAATGGCTGGGCGCCGGCTTCTATCTGTTGTGGATCGGCCGTGAGGTCGGCCGCTACGAGGTCACCCTGCGCCCCGATCCTGCTGCGATCAGGCGGCTCATGGTCATCGGCGCAGATCTCCTGGTCCGCACCATGTCCCTAGTAGGCACCTTCACACTCGCGACGGCGATGGCCGCCCGGATCGGGACTGTCGAGTTAGCAGCCCACCAGATCGCCTTCCAGACATGGTTCTTGCTGGCAATGGCTATGGACGCCATGGCTATCGCAGCCCAGACCCTGGTCGGCAACCAACTTGGATCCGGAAGTGTCGATGAGGCGCGTCAAACCGGCAATCAGGTAATCAAATGGTCGATAGGCATAGGTGTCACTCTGGGTTCCATGCTCACCACAGTGATCCTCGCAGGAGGAGATCTGATCGCCGGAATCTTCTCCACCGACCCCGGCGTGGTCGTGGTCGGTGGGTTCCTGATGCTCCACGTGGCGACCATGGCACCACTGTCCGGTCTGGCCTTCGCTCTCGACGGCATCCTCATCGGCGCTGGAGACCAGCGCTTCCTTGCTCAGGCCATGGGGACCTCATTCGCCATCTTCGTGGCGGCCTCAGTCGTGGGAAGGGTCCTCGGTCTTGGGATCGGTTGGCTGTGGGGAGCTATTTGGCTTTTCATGACCGTTCGCTCAGCACTCCTCTACAGCCGGTTCCGTGGCACGAGGTGGCAGATCGTGGGCACAACTGGTCGGCTAGGTGGCCATGCTCACGGTTAACGGCTGGTAGAACGCCTCTCAAGGATCTCGTTCACAAGTCGGCCATCGGCTTGGCCCTTCGTGGTCTTCATGATTTGGCCTACGAAAAAACCCGACTTCTTCTTTCGCTCACTCTCGTCGCCACCCACAAAAGCTTCCCAGTCTTCAGGATGGTCTGCAATGAGACTCTCAACAAGCCCTTCCAGTTCGGAGGACTCCATTGCCTCAAAGCCATGGGCGGCAGCCACTAGAGCCGGATCCCCGCCTGAGCTAACTAGGTCAGCGAGGACTGTCTTGGCCTGCGTAGCCGTGAGTTCGCCCCCGGTCTCCATGGCTACAAGGGCTGCAAAGCCGTCGGCTGTGAGAGTGCCCTGCCCGTCGGCCAGGTTGTTCTCGACGTGTACCAGAACCCGTGCTGGGTCGGCACCAAGGTCCATCGCAGCCAATGCCAAATCGTCGAGACCACGCTCGACGGCCAGGGCCGCTGCCTCGGGCCGGATATCGGCCTCCTCAGCGAGACGGTGGCGACGCTCTCCCGGTAACAGGGGCATTGCCATCCGGATCTGGTCAATCCACTCGGTGGATGGAACCACCGGAACTAGGTCCGGCTCGGGGAAATACCGGTAATCGAATGCCTCCTCCTTGGAACGCAGAGTGTGGGTACGCCCTTCCTCTTCGTTCCAGTGGCGTGTCTGCTGGTCGACCTTTTGACCTAAGGTGATCAGGTCGACCTGGCGGCGGGACTCGTAGGCGATAGCCCTGCCAAGAGACCTCAGTGAGTTGATGTTCTTCACTTCACAGCGAGTGCCGAGCTCCTCTTCGCCGACCGGACGAACGGACACGTTGCAGTCCACCCGCATGGAACCCTCCTCCATCTTTCCATCGGAGGCTCCTATGGTCACGAGGATGGCCCTCAACTCGGAGACGTATGCACGAGCGTCATCGGCTGAGCGCAGATCCGGTTTGCCCACTATTTCGATGAGGGGGACCCCTGCACGGTTGTAGTCAACCAACGAGTAGGACGCCTCGTGGATGCGTCCGCCACCGCCCACGTGGGTGCTCTTGCCAGTGTCCTCCTCAAGGTGAGCCCGCTCGATGCCGATGCGCCTACCATCGGGAAGTTCCAGCCATCCCTCGCCGTTGATGGGCTGGTCGAACTGGGAAATCTGGAAGTCCTTGGGCATATCTGGGTAGAAGTAGTTCTTGCGGGCAAACTCGGAAGGCTGGACAACACAGTTGAGAGCCAGACCCACCCTGATTGCCAACTCGACGGCCTTCTCGTTGAGGACAGGAAGGGACCCGGGGAGCCCAAGCGAAACTGGATCGACTTGGGTGTTGGGTTCCCCACCGAACTCGTTGCGGGCACCCGAAAATAACTTCGTGGCTGTAGCCAGCTCGGCATGGACCTCCAGTCCGATAACGACCTCCCAGCCGTCAATCCCTGAGCACGTTTCCGGGCTCATGTCGTGCTCCCGGTCAGTCCACCGGTCGCTGCCTCGAGCACTGCCGCCGCCCTGAACATAGATGCTTCGCCATTTGCAGGTGCCAGCACCTGCACGCCCACCGGTAGGCCGTCATCACCCACACCGAATGGAACCGACATGGCCGGATGACCTGCCAGGTTGGATGGAATGGTGCACACGTCGCTCAAGTACATGAGCATCGGGTCATCGATCTTCTCGCCGATGGGAAATGCCGTCGTTGGCGCGGTTGGTGACAACAACAGATCGTAGGACCCGTAGGCCCTAGCGAAGTCCTCCACGATCAAAGTGCGGACCTTCTGGGACTTTCCGTAATAGGCGTCGTAGTAGCCAGCGGACAGCGCGTACGTACCAAGCATGATGCGCCTTTTCACCTCGTCGCCGAAGCCCGCGGTACGGGTTGCCGCGTTCATGTCGACGGTGTTTTCGGCATCAACCCTCAAACCGAAGCGGACACCATCGAAGCGTGCCAGGTTGCTCGAAGCCTCAGCCGGGGCGATCACGTAGTAGGCCGACAAGCCGAAGACCGTCGACGGAACTGATGTCTTCTCCACGGTGGCACCAGCAGCTGCAAGGGTCTCGGCCGCCTCTGCCAAGCGCGACTGGACATCGGGGGAAAAGCCCTCGAGCCCGGTCGGTCCACTGCCAGAGATCTCCTCGATTATCCCCACCCGGAGGCCCTCGACACCCTGGTCAAGTACTCCCAACAGGTCAGGGGCAGCAGCTGGAATCGACGTGGAATCCATCGGATCGTGGCCTGCGATCACTTCTAGGAGCATTGCCGCATCAACAACAGAGTTAGCAAAAGGCCCGATCTGGTCGAGGCTGGATGCGAACGCCACCAAGCCATAGCGTGACACTCTTCCATAGGTTGGCTTGACGCCGACAACGCCACACAACGCTGCCGGTTGGCGGATCGACCCGCCGGTGTCGCTTCCAAGGCTCAGGGGAGTGAAACCCGCAGCCACCGCTGCCGCCGAACCACCAGAGGAGCCACCCGGGACCCGTGTCGTGTCACAGGGGTTAAACGTCGGGCCAAAGGCTGAGTTCTCCGTGGAACTACCCATAGCGAACTCGTCCATGTTGGTCTTGCCGAGGAGCACTGCACCTGCATCATTCAGCCGCTCGACGACAGTGGCGTTATAGGGAGGTCTCCAACCATCGAGGATGCGTGAACCACAAGTGGTGGGCACGCCCCTCGTGCACATGTTGTCCTTGAGAGCCACTGGAATGCCCGCCAACGGGCCGGGATCACCGCCCTTTGCAACCAGCGCGTCCAAACGGTCGGCCCGTTCCAAGGCAGAATCGGCCATCACTAGGTTGAAGGCATTGATCTCCGTCTCACCGTCGGCGATTGCCGCAAGGTGTTCCTCGACGATGCTACGCGCCGTACGCTCCCCCGATCTGACCGAACCCGCCAACGAAAAGGCGCTCATGGCGCTTCGCCCAATACCGGAGGCACACGGAAGCGAGATTCCTCGAAGGCGGGGGCCGCGGCCAGTACCTCCTCGCAAAATAACCGATGGTCCGCATCATCGTCCGAGCCCACAGCGGGCTCATCAGCTCTGAACACGTTCGACAGTGGCAGCGGGTGCGAAGTAGGCACAACCCCATCCAGAGCCAGGGCCTCAATGTCAGCGACATGGTCCAACACGTCCGCCAACTGTCCCGTGAACCCTTCCAACTCAGCATCGGTAAGATTCAGGCGCGCCAGGCGTGCCACGTAGGCCACGTCGTCACGAGTGATGCGACCAGGTGTTGGCATTTCGGCTTCAGGTTCCACGGAATCAGAGGCTATAGGCCGGTCCCCCGACTCTCTCGGGGGTCACCCCAGGACTATTCGGATGATGTCAGGGTTACCCGGGTATCGGGGAGACCCAGGTAACCGGCTGCGGGATCCTGGGAGAGGATCCATCCGTCGACCGGACCGACTACCTCAACGTGCAAAAAGCCTGCAGCTTGCAGCCTGGCATTGGCAGCTAGGAACGACAGTCCCTCAACTGCTGGAAGTGGGCGCTGCTCGGGGCCCGATGACACGAGTACCTCAACTTGGGCACCAATTGGTACAGGGGTTCCGGGGGCCGGAGCCAAGCGGACCACGGTGCCGACCCCCGACAGCCCGGGCGTGTCTACCAGGATCGGGAGTAACTTGAGGGCAAGGAGTGAGGCCTGCACGTCTGCTGCCTGCATTCCGACGAGCCCTGTGGGCACCGACCGCGGTGCTGGGCCCGCCGAAAGGACCAGATCAACAGCAGTACCAAGGGGAAGGCTTGTAGAGGCATCGAGGACTTCAATCACGAGGCCCGGGAGGATGTCCTCGGAGTGACCTCGGGTAACCTCTCCGGCCGTAAGGCCCACCTCATCGAGAAGGCGGCTGGCCTCAGAAGCGGTCACCCCAACGAGGCTGGAGGGAACAGCTACACGGTCAGCTCCGAGGGAGATCACCAGTATCACGGCCTCGCCCTCTGCCAGTGCCGTTCCACCGGCGGGACTCATCTCAAGCAGCTCGCCCTCAACCGAGCCGTCTTGTCTGTCGAAGCGCTCCTCGACCACCCAGCCCAACTCGGCCAGCAGGGTACTGGCGCTCTCACCGGAGGATCCGACAAGTGACGGGAGGCGCCGAGTCACGTCCCTCGTGGCCTCCCAGAGGACCGTGCCGCCAATGACCACTCCAACAACGAGGGCAGCAGTAGCCACGACAGTAGGCCAACGGCGACGTGGACCGACATGCCGATGTGGAGGAGGGCGTGAATCGGGAAACACGCTTGGCGTCACCGAAGTAGCCTCGCCCGGCAGCGGCGACGCTCCGACCTCACCGGGACCGACCAACTGCAACGGCTCAGGACGAGGCATGCCCTCAGCCATACTCAGCAACAGTCGGCCGAACTCCACCGCCGTTGGTCGCTTGTCGGGATGGGCAGCGCCGGCCCTAGCCACAACGGGAGCCAGCGGTCCGAGCACGTCGGGAATAGGAACGTCGCGACCATCACGGGCCCTGAGCGTGCCAGCCACCGTGCTCTCCACAAAAGGAAGATGACCTGTAACCGCCTCAACGACGCACAGTGCAAGGGCATACACGTCAGACCTGCCGTCGACCACCTTTCCTCGAGCCTGCTCAGGTGACGCATAACGGGCAGTTCCCGCATGACCAGCACCTGGCTGCTCACTAGTCATCACAGTTGCTAGACCGAAGTCAGCAATACGGATACGACCATCCTCGCCGAAAAGCAAGTTCGCGGGCTTGACATCACGGTGGACTAGGCCCCTGCTATGTGCGTGGTCCAATCCACGACACACATCAAGCGCCAATACCAAGACCTGGGAGGAACTGAGAGTACGCCCCGAAGCCAGAATGCTCCGCAGGCTCCCACCACCTAGATATTCGGTGACGAGGTACGCCTGACCATCAATACCCCAGTCGTAGACATCGACCACGTGGGAGCTATTCAATGAAGCGACTGCCTGGGCCTCGGCGCGAAACTGTCTAACAAAAGCTGGATCACGCGAGGCAGCGGTGTGCAGGACCTTTACCGCAACCCGGCGACCCAGACTGATGTCTTCAGCTAGGTAGACAGTGCCCGATCCTCCTGTACCTATGGCAGCGCTCAGCCGGTACCTACCATCAACCAACTGCCCGATTAGAGGTGACGGAGTGGGGCTACCTGAGCCTCCTGATCCGCCGGTACCTCCACCGGAATACTGACCATCCATCACGGGGCGAGGCTACTGCGGAGTAGCCACTCAGAGGACCAACCCCCTAGGCCGACAAACTTGAACTTCCTTTCAGACCCCAGGAACCACCCTCCCGATAACCTGCGCCCGTGAGCCGCCGTAGCACCATCGGGATCATCACGCTCTTGACATTGGGTATCGCCCTCCTCGTAATGGCAGCTCTCATCGAGGACGGCAACAACAGAGACGTCACCGTCGACTCGAACCCCGCCATTGTCGAACTGGTTCCACCAAGGGGAGACGAGGTGATCCACCAGGCCACAGTCGGTCTGATCTTGGCACCAGGATGGTCGGGTGAACTCGTTCATATCGGTGGCACGGTCATCCCCATCGACCAGCAGCAAGTCCAAAGCGCTCTCAACTCGATTTTGTTTCGTCCCGGCGAGGGCCTGGTTCTCGAGGCCCTCCCGCCACAGGATGTCTGTACGACGGCGCGCTACTGGCCTGTCCAGACTCCAGACAGGACTGCCTCCATCGACTGGTGCTTCCGGGTCAATGGCTGAGGCCTACTGACCTGGAAGTTTTCCGGTCTCCAAGAGTCGGGCGAAGGCAGCCTCGTCGAGCACGGGCACCCCGAGTTGTTTCGCCCTAGCCAACTTGGATCCACCTCCTGCACCGACAACCAGCGCTGTCGTCTTGGCAGAAACACTTCCAGGAGACCTTCCACCTCGTGAGGTGATGGCCTCCTTCGCCTCGTCTCGTCCCATTTCATCAAGCGTGCCCGTGACTACAACTGCCATGCCTTCAAGCACCTGAGGCGCATCTTCAGTTTTCGAAACAGATGCTTCCGGATCGATCCCGGCGGCCCTTAGGCGTTCAAGGAGGCCGGCATTTGGCTTGCTATGCATCCAGTCGTGGACACTGCTGGCAATCACGGGACCGAGCCCCTCAACGGCCTCAATTTCCTCGACGCAGGCATCCTCCAGACGACCGACACTGCCGAATGCCTGTGCCAACTGGTCGGCAACTGTTGTACCGACGTGTGGAAGCCGCAGGGCAAACAGAAGTCGGCCGAGTGGCCGTTGCCTCGACCGGGTAATGGCATCGCGGAGGTTCTGCACGGACGTCTCCCCGAATCCATCGAACTCAGCGATCCGATCGAAGTCCAGAGAGTAGATGTCACCCACATCGGCCATCAGGCCCTCAGTCACGAACAGGTCGACCCGGGCCTCACCGAAGCCGTCGATGTCCATCGCCCCGCGGGAAGCGAAATGCTCGATGCGGCCACGAACCTGGCGGGGGCACGAGAAATCGGTGCAGAACGTGGCCGCCTCGCCCTCAGGGCGGACAAGCCGTGATCCACAAACCGGGCACGATGTCGGGAACTCCCATGGCACCGAATCCTCCGGACGCTCAGAAAGCACAGGTCCCAGCACCTCGGGAATCACGTCACCAGCCTTTCGGACGATGACAGTGTCACCGGGACGGACGTCCTTGATGCCCACCTGGTCGGCGTTGTGGAGAGTCGCCGCCGCCACCGTAGACCCACCCACGAAAACAGGCTCTAGGCGTGCGAACGGCGTCGCTTGCCCCCCGGGGCCGATGGAAACCTCGATTTCTAGCAAGCGGGTGGTCCGCTCCTCAGGAGGAAGCTTGTAGGCGATAGCCCAACGGGGAGCCCGGGCAGTGCTACCCAACTCCTCCTGGATGGCTAGATCGTCGACCTTTACTACGACCCCGTCGATCTCGTAGTCGAGGTCGTGTCGCGAAGCCTCAACGGCGAGCACATGGGTGACCACGTCGTCGAAGTCGGTCAACCTAATCGCCCGATCGTTTACCGGCAGGCCGAGGTCACCGAGCCAACGAAGCGTCTCGTGGTGGGTGGTCGGCTCCGTCCCACCACCATCGCCCACCACCTCACCTACCTGGTAGGCCCAAAACGAGAGATCACGGGTGGCCGTGACCGCTGGGTCCTTCTGGCGAAGAGACCCTGCTGCCGTGTTTCGCGGGTTTGCGAATGGCTTTTCATCTGCTTCCTCACGGACACGGTTTAGTTCGGTGAATGTGGACTTTGACATATAGACCTCTCCGCGTACCTCAAGTACTGGCGGGGCACCGGCAGCCAACGCGCTGGGGATTTCTGCAATGGTCGCCACGTTCGCTGTTACGTCCTCGCCATTGCGGCCGTCCCCACGGGTGGCCGCCTGCACCATGAGCCCATCCTCATACCGCAGCGACACGGCCAGGCCATCGAATTTGAGCTCACACACCCACGCCGGTGGTACCTCACCCAGGCGCTTTGTCACCCTCTCGGCCCAGGCCCGTAACTCATCCAGGTCGAAGGCGTTGTCAAGCGACCTCATCGGGAGAGTGTGGGTGACCTCGTCAAAGGTGTTCAGTGTCCGTCCGCCGACATCGGAGGTAGGTGAACCGTGAACGGCAAGGTCAGGATTGGCGGCTTCGAGGTCGCGTAACTCAACCACCATTGTATCGAAGTCGGCATTGGGGATCTGGGGGGAATCCAGAGTGTGGTAAAGCTCATTGTGGTGACGGATCAACTCCCTGAGTTCTTCGATCCGGGCCAGAGCCCCCTCAACTGGCCTAATACCCACGCACTGATTCTACCTGTGGCCCGACCCAGCCCCGGGAAGCCTCGGACGACATACCTGCCCCTAGCGTGGCAGCCGTGACCAGCGGCACCTTCCAAAGACGATCCGATAGGGGCGAACGATGCTCCGAGATGACAGCAGCCTGGATCCTGCGCGCTACCTGGCTGGTATTGCCTCTCACGCTTGGACCTGCACTGGCAGACAGCCTCGACGAGGCAGCGTTAGGACTCAGGAATACTGCATCTGTCGGGCTCTGGGTCCTCTGGTCAGTCGGTCTTGTGGCTGTCCTAATCCCTCACCCGCTCTCCCTGACGGTCGTGCGCATGGGTGGCCCCGCGACTGCGACTGCAGCGATCTGGGCAGCCGTCACAACTGACGAACCCGTGTGGGCCATCGTCGGAATAACATCCGGCCTTCTTGTTGGGGTCAGTGCTCTGTCAGCACCGGTCGGAGACCTGTTCGTTAACGGGGCCTCTTACGGCGACGAGCGGAGATTCCTGCTCAGGGGCCCCGGCCCGGTGGTTCTCCTGCTAGGGCCCCTGGCCTGGGTGGTGGCCATACTGGGCAGCACCGCGGGGCCGCTGCTATTGGCGGACAGTCGCTGGGTCGTAGGAACTGCTGCCTGCGTCATCGGATTCCCCCTTGTTGCCCTTGCGGTTAGGGCCACCAATCAGTTGACTCGTCGGTGGGTGGTCCTAGTGCCAGCAGGACTCGTGCTCCACGACCACCTGGCGCTGGCTGAGCCCACGCTGCTGGCACGCGCCAGCATCTCGTCGATCGGGCCGGCCAGGCCAAACACTGACGCGCTTGACCTCAGCCAGGCGGCTCACGGCATGGCTCTTGAGGTTGCCTGTACCGAACCTCACGAAATGCTCATAGCAAAGAGGAACTCGGTTGCCGAGGTGCAGTCGGTAAGCGCCTTCCTGTTCACCCCTACACGGCCCGACGCGTTGCTGGTCGAAGCTGAACGACGCAGGCTATCGGTGGGCTGAAACCCTATGCATAGACCAGGCTCAACAGGCTAGGGCACCTCCGAGCACCAGAGTCCCCTGGTAGAAGACCACGCTCTGTCCTGGCGCCACCTTCCGGTGAGGCTCATCCCAGCGGACCAACATCTGCCCTTCTTCAACTGAACTCTCCACCTGAAGGAAGGCTGAAGCCGGCTTGCCATGGGCACTTGTCTGTACCAGCACGCGACCTTCCACAGGCCTGTTAGCCCAACCCGCGCCACTAACTGGAGTGGTATCGACAAATAGGTCCGCTGCCGGCCCGACGGTGACCGTTGCAGTCGTAGTGTCGACCGCCGTCGCATATCTGGGGGTATTGCCGCCGGCCAGATCCATACCCTTTCGCTGGCCTAGCGTGACCATTTCCACAGCATCGACCCGACCCACCTCGGCTCCAGAACCGTCCACGACCCGTCCGGCAGTTAGGGGGATCCGCCGGCGTAGGAATTCGCGCCTGCCGCCCCCACCGCGGGATGCACTGGTGATGAAGCACACGTCCTGACTGTCGGGCTTGTTGGCCGTACGCAAACCAAGGGTCTTTGCCCGCTTCCTGACATCTTCCTTGGACATCTCACCGACCGGCAGGTCAAGGCAAGCTAGGACCTCTTGGTCCAACATGTGTAGTACGTAGGACTGGTCCTTGCCGGGGTCAACAGCCCTGGCAATGCGCCTGGTCCCATCAGAAATTTCTACAACTCGGGCGTGGTGGCCTGTTACCAGCCGATCAAACCCAAGTGACTGGGCACGCCGTAGCAGTCGGTCAAACTTGATGTGCCGGTTGCACTCAACACACGGGTTGGGCGTACGACCAGCAGCATGGTCTGCGACGTACGGCTCCACCACATGTCGATTGAAATCATCACTCATGTTGAATACGTGGTGGTCAATGCCAAGAGCGTCAGCCACCCGTCGTGCGTCGTCGACATCAGATACCGAACAGCAACCCGAGTCGGACTCACCGCCCCACAGCCGGAGCGTCACCCCAACCACATCATGGCCAGTTTCTTGCACTAGGGCAGCTGCCACAGATGAATCAACACCACCTGACATGGCAACCATCACCCGCCGTGTAGCCATCAGGTGCCCGCCGACAGGCATCTCGCGATTCCGGGGATAACTGACAGCGCATGGTCCACGTCCTCCTCAGTGGTTGGCCATGCAAGGGAAAGACGCAGAGACCCTGCCGCCATCTCTCGGTCAACTCCCATCGCAGCCAGAACATGGCTGGATTCCTGAGCACCACTGGAACACGACGACGCTGCACTGGCACAAATCCCCTCCTGTTCCAACAGGTATAGGAGGGCCTCACTCTCAACTCCCTCGAAACATAGGTGTGTCACGGCTGGAATCCGCTCGACACCTTCAGGAACTGTGCAGCGGGTGCCGGGAACCGACGCCAACAAGCCGGCCTCCAGGCGATCTCTCATTGCCGCCACCCTGTCTGCTGTGTCCTTGCGATCTTCCATGACCAACTCGGCGGCGCGACCCAGGCCCACAATGGCAGGCACGTTCTGGGTGCCACTGCGACGCTCCCGCTCTTGACCTCCTCCGCGCAGCATCGGAGATAGGGGGATGTTGCCGTCAAGTGCCAGCACCCCAGCTCCCTTGGGGCCACCGAATTTGTGGCCAGTAATGCTCACCAGGTGTGCACCCTGACAGGTGCTGGGCAGGTCCAGCCATGCCGCTGCCTGCACGGCATCACAGTGGACCACGGCACCGGGTGCACGCTCGGCGACCATCGAGGCGACCTCGGCTACCGGGCTGATCACTCCGGTCTCGTTATTGACTGCCATCACCGACACCAGTTTGATATCAGCCACGGAGTCGAGGGTTTCAGCCAGTGCACCTAGGTCGATGCGACCTCCCGCGTCGACTGACAGGACCACCCCGTCCGAGTCCCTTACCGGCTCCAAAACAGCCACATGCTCGGTACTACAACACACTGCAACACCAGAATCGGCCCCCAGCACACCGTCTACCGCCAAGTTGTCAGCCTCGGTACCTCCGCTCGTAAACACCACACCGCCTGCATCCAATCCCACTAAAGCCGCAACGGCATCACGGGCATCATCGATCGCCCTGCGGGCGTCACGTGCTAGGCGATGGGATCCAGATGGATTGCCTGGGTGCTCAGCCAACCACGGCAGCATCGCCTCGACCACCTCGGGGCGCGGCGGTGTGCTAGCCGCATGGTCCAGGTAGACCTGTCGGTCAGACCGCTCCTCCACCCCACCGAGACTACGGCGAACCTGTGCCCAGCGCTTGGCCGCTACCGACATACTTTCGACCAACTGCCAGCATGCTATCCAGCCTTACCGTTCAGCCAAGGAGCGGGTTGGCCCAGTTTCCTGCCGCCCAGATGGCACCAGCACCGAACACGAGTGAGGACACGACGGGCAGGAACGACCCCACGAACCGTGGCGCCCTTCGGCGCTCAGCCTCATCGATCATCCACGCCACAACTGCACCACCGATCAGGCCACCAACGTGTCCGCCAAGACTGATGCCGGGTCGACTTACCGTAAACACCAAGTTGATCACCACCAACCCACCAACACCTGAGCTCCATGGGTTGATCCCCCGCCGAAGCTGATGGACAAGCGTGGCCCCCATCAGGCCAAACACTGCCCCGGAGGCACCCACGGTCAATGCCAATGGATCGAGGATCATCACACCCAAGGATCCGGCGGCCAACGACGCCGTGTACAGACCGACGAAGCGACCAGGGCCATGGAGTCGCTCTAACTGGTGGCCGAGCATCCACGCTAAGAACATGTTGAATACCAGGTGTAACAGCCCACCGTGCAAGAACGCACCCGTGGCAAGCCGCCACCACTCACCTTCGGCAATACCGATGTGAATGATGGAAAAACCATCGCGCACCCTGCCGTAACCGAGCAGTCCGAAGTCGATAGTGGTATTCCCTCCACCGCCAGCGAGCGAACCTCCCGAAACAAGGGTCCATAAGAAAGCAGCGACGTTCAAGGCGATGATCGCCATCGTTGCGCTACGGCCGTCATCGTGTTGCATGCCGACGGTACCGATGGTTCGCAGCCGTGGGCGATGCGATCTGCCAACAACGATCGGCCCGGCGCACTCGGGGCAGTGGAAACCGACCGAGGCCGTGTGCATGCACTCTCCACAGATCATCCGGGTGCACCGTTGGCAGCTCACCCCTGCCCGCCGCTCTGGGTGCCAATCGCATGTGTCACCGTTCATCGGGTTGCTCACCGGCCGCACGGTACCGGCGCTAGGTCGCCGCCCGATGTCAGGGTCGGGATGGGAATCAGAGCCTTACGATGACAGGGATCGAGTGGGGGTCGGTCACCCAAGCGAAGAGGAGCAAAGTCGGCTCATCGCCAGTGACTGTTGCATGTCGCACCCCCGTGTCATGGAGGATGGCCGCACCCGGTCCATGACGACTCCAGGAATCCCCCTTCTGCCAGTCAGCAGTCCCGGAAGCCACCCAGTAGACCTCGGTAGCCCTGTGCACATGGGACGGGTAGGCGACACGGGGCCCGTGGAGTACAGCTCCGGCAAGGATCTCCTCGCTGGTGTACAGCGGGGACGCGTCACCCCGACACGAGTTCTCCAATGAGCCAACGATGAGCGCATAGCCGTAGCCGGCCCTGAGAGCATCCATGTCGGGTTCACCCACATGCTCGGGGTATGGCTGAGCCCAACCGACGTCAGGAAGAACGGACCGTAGGAGGTCGCCCACAGGGCCCTCCGCCATCTCAAGTGAATCGGTCAGATGGTTTTCAACCACGGGCACGTTCGGTCGCTCAACTGGATCCAACCTCGACACCCGCCCTAGAGCTTCCGCCAGAAGCGCCATCGGCTGTCCCAAATCGGGCGTTCGGATTCCCTCTGACCTGGCAAAGGATTGGAATGCGGCGATGAACTGGTCGCTCACGTCACTCAACCGTGGTGAAGGCGACGGGCCCCTGATCAGGTGCCGGTGAACTCGGCCCTACCGGGGCCGTGCTCAAAGAACGAGGCCACACCGGTTGTGGCGTCGTCGGTGTCGAACAGGTCCACGAACAGGTCGTACTCAAGGTTGATTCCGTCAGCGAGGCTGCCCTCAAGGCCACCGTCGATGGCCCGCTTGGCTGCACGGATGGCTACACGCGGCCCATTCGCGTAAATCGAAGCACGTTCGATGGCTCGTGCCAGCACTTCGTCATCAGGCACGACCTCGTCGACCCAGCCGATATCGAGAGCCTCAGTCGCCGGAAGTTGGGCTCCGCTGAAGATGAGTTCCTTGGCCTTCGCCGGGCCAACCAGGCGAGCCAAGCGCTGGGTTCCACCACCCCCTGGGATGATACCGAGGAGAATCTCAGGCTGTCCTAGCACCGCTCCCTCCCCGGCGATTCGGAAATCGCAGCACATGGCCAACTCGGCTCCACCTCCCAGGGCAAAGCCGTTGACCGCAGCGATCGTTGGGCAGGGCACGGCCGCAAGAGCGGTAAATGAGGCCAAAAAAGCCTCGGCCAGGGGTATGCGGGTGACTGCTTGGGTGAAGTCACTGATCTCGGCACCAGCAGCGAAGTGGCGACCACCACCGGTAACCACCAACGCACCAGGAGGGTCAACTGTGCAGGCCTCAGCGATCTGGCCGAGTTCTCTCAAAAGGTCAGCGTTAAGGGCATTCACCTTTGGTCTATCAAGAACTACGACCACCACGTCACCACCCCATCCCCGCTCCCCACCGGTTTCCCCCACCGGGTGGCGTTCGACTCTGATGAACTGGAGGTCGTCCATGGTCAGAGTCTCACTGCGGTGGCATGGTCAACGAAAGTATCGCCCACGTTAATAACGGCGGTCACCGCGGGCACCCGGTCTTTGAGGATCCTTTCAATGCCTGCCTTAAGGGTCTGGTCGGAGGCAGGGCAACTGACACAGGCTCCCATCAGTTCGACGGTCACCTCACCGGTTGTCTCATCAACCCCGTGAAGTTGGATGTCTCCTTCGTCTGCCTGGATTGCCGGCCTGATTATGTCGATCACCCTGGTGACCTCGGCTAGGAGGTCACCCACTGGAACCTCGGCTGTGACATCAAGACTCATGACTACAGTCTCGCAGCGCCGTTCGCCGACCACACCTTCGGGTCGCACCCGGAACCAGGAGACCTAGATTGTCGGAATGATCATCGAGGCCGTCGTTTGGGTGGGTGTCTTGGCCCACCAGGGCGGTTGGGACGAGATCCTGCTGGTAGCCCTACCCATGTGTGTACTGGCCGGCCTGCTGTGGATAGCCGACCGCCGGGCCCGCAGACTCGGAGAGGTCCGACAGGACGGAACCGGGACCGATCAACCGGGTGACGAGTAGCTGACTTCGGCACCAAGGGATACCAGGTTCCCCACGAGGTCTTGGTAGCCGCGCTCAACGTGGTGGGCGTCACCGATGAGCGTCTCACCGTCAGCCACTAGGCCGGCGATAACGAGTGCGGCTCCTGCACGGATGTCAGGTGCACGGACCTGGGCACCAGAAAGTGAGTCCACCCCCCTGATAACGGCGTGATGCCCCTCAGCCCTTATGTCGGCCCCCATTCGCAATAGTTCATCTATGTAGCGAAAGCGACCACCAAACACGTTTTCAGTAACGATCCCCACACCGTCCGCAGTAGCAAGCAGCGTCACAATCAGTGGTTGGTAGTCAGTGGCGACCCCCGGATAGGGAAGTGTCGCCACGTCGACTGAGCGGCGACGGCCCACAGCTTTCACCGTCAACCCGTCGACGGTTGGTGAGAAGTCAAGCCCCATCTCCCGCAACTTCACTAGCAGCATCTCCATGTGTTCGGGCCTGGCCCCTACAATCTCCACCTCACCTCCAGCCATACCGACCGCTGCCATGTAAGTGGCGGCCTCAATGCGGTCCGGCACAACGGTGTGTTCCACTGCCTCCAACCCCTCAACGCCATCAATCGTGATCGTGGAGGTGCCAGCACCCCTGACCTGGCCACCCATCGCGTTCAAGAAGACCGCCAAGTCTGCAATTTCGGGTTCGCGGGCGACATTCTCGAGCACTGTCGTTCCCCGGGCAAGAACGGCTGCCATCAGCAGGTTTTCAGTGGCACCGACACTCGGATATGGAAGCAGCACCGTCGTTCCCTCAAGGTGGTCAACACGACCCTCGATGTAGCCATGACTGGTGGTGAACGTGGCCCCCAGTTCCTCGAGACCCCGGAGGTGCATGTCAATGGGGCGATGACCAAAGTCGTCACCGCCGGGAACAGAGATCCTTGCGGCACCGAAACGGCCCAACAAAGGGCCAAGCACCACGATGGAGGCACGCATCCGCTCCACCAACTCGTAGGGAGCCTCAGGTCTGACGATTTCGGGAACATCGAGGGTGAGCACTCCTCCCTCCTGGGACACCCCTACGCCCATCTGCTCAAGCAACTCCCCCATCCATCGAACGTCGGCAATGTGGGGCACACCGCGGATAGTGAACTCTCCGGGCGCCAGCAGGGCAGCCGCCATCAGCTTGAGTGCCGAGTTCTTGGCACCCGATACGCGCACAGTTCCAGACAAAGCTCCAGACTGCCCGACGCGTATGTAGGTTGGCCCGTCAACCGGGATAGTGCCATTCACCACATAAGTATGCTGCGCCCCCGACCCGACCGGAAGGCAACCCCATCAATAAGCCTGCTCACAACCTCGCTGTTGAGCACCTCGTAGATGATGCCGAGTTGGCCGAACTACGCACTCCACGCAACGACCTGGTCGGTGAGACGGACTTGGGCAATGACATATTCGGCCTCGCCGAGGGACCGTTCGAACATTATGAACGAAAACTTGAGGTCCTACCTGATGGCGACGGCCATCGGGTAACCGAGCGGTTCAGTTACACGATGGCCACGCCGGTCTGGTGGGTTGTCTTTTGGTGGCCGATGCGCTACGGCCTACGTCGCCGCTCAAACCCTTGGTGGGCGCCACCCGAACGGCTGGATGCCCGCGCAGCCAGAGTACTCAGCCTTCTTGCTCTGATACAGGTGGTTGACGGGTACCTGGGAACTGTCATCACCCAGACCATCACGTTCGCCGCCGATGAATTCGACCGCAGTGACACTGCCCAGGGTCTGACACTGGCCCTGGTGCGCCTAGGGATCATCGTGGCACTGGTCGTCGTGGCGCTGGCCGACAGGAGGGGACGACGCAGCCTCCTCATGGGCGCTGCCGCCCTTGCCGTTGTGATAACCGCCCTGGGCGCCGCCTCGACGGGGCTCTGGTTCCTTGGCAGCACTCAGATGGTCGCTAGGGGCTTGACCATGGGAATGGGGATCTTGATAGGGGTATTCGCAGCTGAAGAACTACCCCGTGGGTCGCGTGCTTACGGAGTGAGCATCCTGGCCCTTTCCGCCGCCCTCGGAGCCGGAATGGCCGTCTGGGTGCTGCCGGTGGCAGACCTCGATGAGCGCGGCTGGCGAATCGTTTATCTGGTACCACTTCTGGCACTCCCGGGATTGGTGGCGGTTGCTCGACGGCTACCCGAGTCGAGACGATTTTCGGCCAACAGGCCCAGCATGACTTCCAGCAGACTGCTACGACCGACCAGCCGCTCAGCTGAGCACCGCCGACTGCTCCTCTTGGCAACAACCGCCTTCTTGTTGCTGGTATTCGCCGCTCCGGCCAGCCAGTTCCAAAACGACTTCCTCAAGGACCACCGGGGCTATAGCGCCTCAGGGATAGCCCTATTCACCCTGTTCACATCAACCCCGGCCGGAATCGGGATCTTCGTTGCAGGGCGACTGGCTGACACCCGTGGACGGAGAGGCGTGGGAGCCGCCGGCCTCGTGGCTGGCACAGTTTGGCTCGTAGCCAGTTACTACTTGTCAGGCGGGTTGATGTGGGCAAGCCACCTGGTCGGAGTGGTGCTCGGTGCGTTGACCGTGGCTCTCGGTGTCTACGGTCCAGAGTTGTTTTCTACGACCCATCGAGCAAGGGCCAACGGGATCATCGTGACTCTCGGTGTACTCGGTAGCGCAACTGGCCTGGTGCTCGTGGGCGTCATCGTCGACCGCCTCGACAACTACGGGCATGCCCTGGCAATTGTCGGTATCGGCCCCATTCTGGCTGCCGTACTTGTGCTGACTCGGTTCCCCGAGACTGCACGAGTTGAGTTGGAGACACTGAATCCCGATGATGTCCCACTGGCTGAATCACCTGACTAGAGGCCATCAAGCCAGCCCTCTACCACTTCACACACGGCATCCTCGGCGTCTCGAAGATCGTGGCGCTTCTTGGGAATCCACACCATGGTGACCTGACCGGAAATCGCTGGCAGGTGCTTGTCAAACTCCTCCGGGGAGCCGAACTCGTCGCGGTCTCCGGACACGAACAGGCATGGCACGTCGATATCGGGGAAGTGGTCCACTCTCAAGTTCTCGGGCTTTCGGGGGGGGTGTAGTGGGTAGCTGATAAGCACCAGCCCACAAGCGGGGAGGCCACCTGCAACAGCCATCGAGCAGATCCGACCACCCATACTGCGCCCCCCTAGCACAAGGTCACCTGACTCAACGCCCAGGTCCGCAGCCATCGCTGCAACCCCTTCACGCACCTCATCAACAAGCTTTGGCGCCCTGTCTGGAAACGGTCTACCTGCTATTCGGTAGACGAAGTCCATCCGCTTGACCGGCAGTGGAGACAAGTGATCAGCAAGGGCAACAAGGCCCATCTGGTCGCGATTGGACCCGGCGCCGGGGGTTAGAAAGATTCCGGCTGCGGACATCCAGCGATGGTAGGCGCGATCCGGTGCCTCCCCGGAGACACCGATAGTCTCACCCCATGGGCAACACCGACGACCATGACACACTGGTGTCCACCATGACCGGGGGCATGGCACCCAACCCCTCGCCCTTTTCCGGAAGTGCCCGCCTCCACCCAGATGGTCGTCCCAGAGACACCTTCCGTGACGAACTGAGACACATCCCCGTCACCCGTAACATCGTCACAGTAATCACAACCGTGGCCCTACCCGCACTTGTGGTCTGGGCCGCTGTCACCCTCAACCACCCGGTTGCCTGGGTGTTGGCCATACCAACAATGGCATTGGCTCAGAACCGCCTTTTCATCCTCCACCACGAGGCCGCCCATCGAGTGCTGTTTTCAAACCGGCGCCTGAATGACCTGGTAGGAATCACCCTCATCGGTTGGTTGACCTTTGGTACCGGCAGCCACGGTTACCGTCTGGGTCACATCAACCACCACCGCGACGAGTTCGGCCCGAAGGAGCCCGACTTCTTGCTCTATGCTCTCTACCCGATAAGCCCATCGTCGATGCTTCGAAAGCTGATCAGGGATGCCAGTGGAGTGTCGGCTTTTCGGATCCTACGTCCACGGTTCCAACAGTTGGGTAATGTCCAGCACCGGAAACTGACCCTCATGTTGCTGGCTGGGCAGGTACTCATTGCGGCAGTATTCGCCCTAGCTGGACACCCATGGCTCTACCTGTTCATGTGGGTCGTCCCTTGGGCATTTCTCTACCATCCGGTGAACAGGCTCCGTGCCATTGCTGAACACGGCGGCATGACTCGGTCAGCGGACCGTCGCAGGGCCAGCCGCCACGTACGCCAAAATCCGCTGGCACAAGCTCTGTTAGTCCCCTGCAATGTCGGCTACCACGTGGCACACCACGTTGATCCAACCGTTCCGATGAGGCACCTCCCACGTCTCCATCGGGCACTCATCGAAGATGGCTACCTAACCACCGACCTGATCTGGCCTTCCTACCGCTCCCTCTGGCGGGCACTGGCCGCTGGCCCGAGACCGCAGGTAGTTGCCACCTGAGCATTAGGAGCAATGGGCCTCAGATCTCCACAACCTCAACCACGTCAAGGTTCCTGAACGTGACACCACCGCTTGACTCTTCAATCTTGGCTGCCTCGTCCTGTGTTATCTCGTGCTCACTGTTGGCCATGGCCTCCTCATAGGAGTCAAACTCGACAATCTGGATAATGAGACCCGGATCTTCGCGGTCGACACAAACCGTGCACCGGCGAGCAGTTGTCTGGTCGCCCATCAAGTCCCTGAAGCGGTGGAGTTCAGTAATCGCATCCTCTGCAGTAGACCGGAACTCCATCAACTGAAAAAAGCGCATCTTCGTGCCTCCTGCTTGCCAGTACCTGAGGAAGCAGTTCCTATCACACGCCTAGCTGTCCCCATTCAAATGGATGCTGCGCAGTCGATCCTCAGACGATCTGGCGAAGTATCTCGGCCAACTCGGCGGCCCGGGAGCACATGTCGTCATGTTCCGCCCCGCCGTCAGCCAACATGCCTGCTAAGTCGGCCGCCCGCTCCCCCAGTGAGTTCCATAGGACGGGGTCGATACCAAACGGTGGCCGGTGGTTGCCAAGCACTGGAGCGAGGCCAACCAGGTTTTCCACGCCGGAGTTGTCTCGGGCGTCGCGCCGGAGTCTGTCGCAGGCCACGAAAAGGTCCGTCAGAAGGCTGTTGGCATCAAGCCCTTCCAACTCCGGCCGATCATCAACGGCCCCCTGGAAAGCATCGATGGCCGACTCCACGGTGTCCTCGTCGACAGCCATCACGACCAAGTCACCCTGAGAATCGAACTCGTGCGCAACTGCCAACCTGCCCAGCAGTTCACTGAAAGCCGTCTGCTCGTCGGCACCCCATCCCGACATCTCATAGGCCAACTGCTCGCCATCGGAATCCAACTTGGGCGTTCCCGTCGACTCGGCTTCCTCGACTGCAAGGTCAACGGCAGCCTCGTCGACCTCAGAAACAACAAGCGTGGCACCCTGCCAGGTATGGGGGATGCCCTGGGCGCTGAGCAACTGGTCCAGGATGCGACGGCTCTCGCCCGCCCATTCGTGGAGTTCATAAGCCAACTGGTCCTGGACCGTCGGCCCAACCTCGACAGATGGGGCCCCATCGACCAACTCGATACCACACTCGACACAGTCGGACACGCCAGCCGCATACTCGATCCCGCATTGGAAGCACCGTCTCACGAGCGCCATCCTGACACCTGAAGGCCTCTTCTGAAACTACCTGGCATGCAATTAGACAATCTGGCCCTGAAGGATCCGCANGGCCTTGACCGGGCNCTAACGTCGGGGGCATGACTGACCAGCCCATGGCCCCCGACCGCAACCTGGCACTCGAACTGGTTAGGGTCACCGAGGCAGCAGCGCTAGCAGCCTCCCGCTGGATGGGCCGAGGTGACAAAGAAGGTGCCGATGGAGCCGCAGTCGATGCAATGCGCCACGTCCTCAACTCTGTCAACATGGACGGAATCGTCATCATCGGTGAGGGCGAGAAGGACGAAGCGCCGATGCTCTACAACGGCGAGTCTCTCGGCAACGGAATGCCTCCCAGAACCGATATCGCTGTCGACCCGATTGACGGGACCACGCTCACCTCGCTGGGCCGTGCCAACGCCATCGCCGTCATTGCCGCCAGTGAACGCGACACCATGTTCGACCCTGGACCGTGCGTCTACATGGAAAAAATCGCCGTAGGTCCAGTCTGTGCGGACGTAATCGACATCACTAAATCACCAACAGAGAACCTGAACCTGATCGCCGAGGCCAAGGATGAAAAGGTTCGTGATCTAACAGCAGTAATTCTCGACCGGGACCGGCACTCCGAGTTGATCGCTGAGGTGCGCGAAGCCGGAGCCAGGATCCGCCTCATCCCCGACGGCGATGTCGCGGGTGCCATCTCAGCCGGTTGGTCTGGTGCCGGTGCCGACGTGCTCTTCGGTATCGGGGGCACTCCAGAAGGTGTAATTGCGGCAGCCGCACTGAAGTGCCTCGGCGGTGCAATCCAGGGAACACTCTGGCCACGTAACGAAGCCGAACGCACCGCTGCAACCGAACTTGGCTACGACCTGGACCAGGTGCTGCACACCGATGACCTGGTTTCGGGCAACAACTGCTTTTTTGCTGCCACCGGCATCACCGACGGTGACCTTCTCAAGGGCGTTCAGTACACGACCGGTGCAGCACACACTCAGTCGATCGTCATGAGGTCCATGTCGGGTACCGTGCGCGTCATCGATGCACACCACAAACTCGACAAACTCGAGGAATACTCCTTTGGCTACTGAGTATTGCTGTCTGCCACCTTCAGCCTGACGTCGGCCCTGGCCAGGGCTTCCTGTGCGGTCTCGTCATCCCTGTCGGCGCCCAGTGCCGCCTCGGCCACCTCTTTGGCGACACGGGCACGGTCTACGTCGATCTCACTGGCAGCCTCGGAAACGTCCGAGAGAATGCTCACCTTCGTACCCGCCACTTGTACAAAGCCACGGTGGACAGCGAGGGTGTCGCGCCCTCCGTCGGGGTGGACAACGTCGACTGACCAGACTGCAAGCACACCGATGAACGGCACGTGACCTGGCTGAAAGGCAATCTCGCCACCACCTACGGTACGGGCAATGACCATCTCGGCCTCACCGCTATAGGCAATGCCCTCCGGGGAGACCAGCTCAACCTGAAACGTCATAGTGAGCTCTAGTCCTCGAGCTCGCGGGCCTTGCGACGCGCATCGTCGGCGCCACCGACGTTCAGGAAGGCTTGCTCTGGCAAATCGTCCAGATCACCTTCGACAATGGCAGCAAACGAGTCGACTGTCTCTTCAACTGGAACGGTGACGCCCGGCAGGCCGGTAAATACCTCGGCCACGTTCATGGGCTGGGAAAGGAAGCGCTGGACTTTGCGGGCCCTCGCCACGGTGATCTTGTCTTCTTCTGAGAGTTCGTCGAGACCCAAAATCGCGATGATGTCCTGTAGTTCCTTGTAGCGCTGAAGGATCTCCTGCACTTGGCGCGCTGTGTCGTAGTGCCGTTCTCCCACCACCTCGGGGGTGAGGATCGTCGATGTGGAAGCCAGCGGATCAACAGCTGGGTAGATGCCCAAGGCGGCAATGTCGCGGCTCAACTCGGTGGTTCCGTCGAAGTGCGTAAACGACGTGAACGGGGCCGGGTCGGTGTAGTCGTCAGCGGGTACGTACACGGCCTGCATGGATGTGATGGAGCGCCCACGCGTAGTCGTTATGCGCTCCTGGAGCTGGCCCATCTCATCAGCCAAGGTGGGCTGGTAGCCCACAGACGATGGCATACGACCTAGCAGGGTCGACACCTCAGAGCCCGCCTGGACGAACCGGAAAATGTTGTCGACGAACAACAAGACATCCTGGCCCTGCACGTCGCGGAAGTACTCAGCCATGGTGAGCGCCGAGAGGGCGACTCGAAGCCGCACGCCCGGCGGTTCATCCATTTGCCCGTAGACCAAGGAGGCCTTTTCGAGCACACCAGACTCACCCATCTCCAGGTAGAGGTCGGTGCCCTCCCGGGTGCGCTCGCCAACACCTGCGAATACCGACACGCCACCGTGGTTGGTGGCCACGCGGTTGATCATCTCAGTGATAAGGACCGTCTTGCCCACACCGGCCCCACCGAACAGGCCGATCTTGCCGCCCTGCAGGTAGGGGGTGAGTAGATCGATTACCTTCACGCCGGTCTCAAACATCTGGGCCTTGGGCTCAAGGGTGTCGAATGCCGGAGCCTCACGGTGGATCTCCCAACGTTCGGTGATGTCACCTAGAGGCTCGTTGTCTAGTTGGTTGCCGGTGACGTTGAAAACGTGCCCCAAGGTCACATCCCCCACTGGAACTGTGATACCCCTGCCGGTGTTTCGGACCACGGTGCCACGAGTGAGGCCGTCGGTTGGCTTCATGGCGATGGCACGCACACGGCCGTCACCGATCTGCTGGGCGACTTCAGCGATGATCGTGATGCTCTGGCCATCGACGACCACGTCAAACTCGAGGGCCGTGTTGATCTCAGGGAGTTCACCTGACGGGAACTGGGCATCGATCACAGGCCCGGCGATGCCGACGATGTACCCATCTTTGAGATGGACGGCCTCTGCGGCTTCGGTGACGGTCATTGTTGCTCCTGGCTCTCTTCTGGTTTTGAAGCGATTTGGTCGGTCAGTTTTGGGCGCCCACGGGCACCTGTGTTTCGGTCGTCTCGTCATCACCGCTGCCAAGGGCCTCGGCTCCACCCACAATCTCCATGATCTCTGTGGTGATGGCGTCCTGGCGGGCCTGGTTCATCTCGCGGGACAACTTGAGGATCATGTCCTCAGCGTTGTCGGTAGCGGCCTTCATGGCTCGCTGGCGGCTGGCGTGCTCGGATGCAGCCGATTCCAGCAACGCACCGAAAAGGCGGGCTTCAACGTAACGGGGAAGCAGTGCCTCGAGCACCGCCTCTGGAGAGGGCTCAAACTCGAAGGACGCCACCGCTCCAGCCTCGCCGTGGCCCTCCGCAGCCATGGTCTCAGTGCTCTCCAGGGGCAAGAACCGCCTGACAACGACCTTCTGGCTACCGATAGTTATGAACTCGGTATAGACCAGCTCAACCCTGTCGATCTCGCCGGACTCAAACAGCTGGGCCACGGTGCCGGCCACGGCCTTGGCGTCCTCGTATGTGGGGTTGTCGCTGATGCCCTCGGTGAACGAATCAATCCTGTAGTTACGGAACCGGAAGTAATCACGGCCCTTCTTACCAATAATGATGAGTGCGTAGTCGGCACCCTCGGCTCGGGCATTCTGCACTTGGCGCTCGGCTGCCCTGATGATCGCGGAGTTGTACGGGCCTGCCAGACCACGGTCTGAAGTGATAAGAACCACACCTACCCGCTCGACCTTCTCGGCCTCACGCAGCAGAGGATGATCGACCTCGGTACCGGCCGCGGCCAGGTTCTCAATGACCTGCGTGATCTGCCGGGAATACGGTGCCGATGCCCGTGCCCGCTGTTGGGCCTTCATGACCCGTGTAGCGGCGATGAGTTCCATGGCCCTCGTAATCTTCTTGGTCTTCTGGACGCTCGTGATCCGGCGCCGCAGGACCCGCTCCCTACCACCTGCCATGGTCATCTCCCAATGCAGCCACAGCGCGCGCCCTCACAGGTAAGCGGGTGCCCATGGCACGGTCAGGTCGGACAGTTGGGATCACCCGGAGCCAGCCTCACTTTCACCAACGGTGATGTCCTCTTCAGGGAGCGTCGTGTCGGCATCGACGATGTGTGAGCCTGTCTCCTCTGCACCCGAGCCGGCATGAATATCGGTGTCGGCTTCTGAGGACTGAAACTGCTCTACGAAGGCAGCAATCGCGGCCTCGAAAACACCTTCGTCAGCAATCTTTCCGGTTTCGCGAATTGCATCCAGTTGGGCGATCTCGCGGGTGCGGAACCAGTCCAGGAGTTCGGCCTCGAAGCGTTGCACGTCGCCGATAGCGACCCCGTCGAGGTAACCACGGGTTCCAGCCATTATGGACACGACCTGCTCCTCGACCAAAAGTGGCGAGTTGAGGCCCTGTTTGAGGAGTTCGACGAGCCTGTACCCACGGTCCAACTGGGCCTGCGACACGGCATCCAGATCAGATCCAAATGCCGCAAAGGCCTCAAGCTCCCTGAATTGCTGAAGGTCGGACTTAAGCGTGCCGACAGCTGTCTTCATGGCCTTGACCTGGGCGGCAGAGCCGACACGTGACACCGAGATGCCAACGTCGACGGCCGGACGAACACCCGACTTGAATAGGTCGTCCTGAAGGAAGATCTGGCCATCTGTGATCGAAATCACGTTGGTGGGGATGAACGCCGAGACGTCACCAGCCTTGGTCTCGATGACCGGTAGAGCCGTCATGGACCCTGCACCTAGGTCGTCGCTGAGTTTGGCGGCCCGCTCCAGAAGGCGACTGTGGAGGTAGAACACGTCACCTGGAAAGGCTTCGCGGCCCGGTGGGCGACGCAACAGCAGCGACATCTGGCGATAGGCCTCTGCCTGCTTGGACAGGTCATCGTAAACAGCAAGGGCATGACCACCGTTGTCCATCCAGTGCTGGCCCATTGCACACCCGGCATAGGGAGCCAGGTACTTGAACGGTGCTGGCTCCGAAGCAGGAGCCACGACAACAACCGTGTACTCCATGGCGCCGTGGGCCTCAAGCACAGCCACGTTCTGAGCGACCGTGGAGGCTTTCTGGCCGATGGCCACGTATACGCAGTTCACGCCTTGGCCAGCCTGGTTGATGATGGTGTCGATCGCGATCGTGGTCTTTCCAGTCTTGCGGTCACCGATAATGAGTTCGCGCTGGCCGCGGCCAATCGGGATGAGCGAATCAATGGCCTTGATTCCAGTCTGCATGGGCTCGTGCACGGGTTTACGACCCATGATCCCCGGGGCCTGGATCTCCATGCGGCGCTGCACCGTGTTGGTGAGCGGACCTTTGCCATCGATCGGCTCTCCCAAGGCGTTCACGACACGACCAAGAAGGCCGTCACCAACAGGGAGAGACAAGATGTCTCCGGTGGCACGTACCGTCTGACCCTCTTCGATGTCGTTGACCTCGCCTAGAACCACCGCACCGATGGCTTCCTCGTCGAGGTTCAACGCCAGGCCGAAAGTGCCACTCTCAAATTGGAGTAGTTCGTTGACGGCAGCGTCGGGCAGGCCCGACACGCGGGCGATGCCATCACCGACCTCGGTCACATGGCCAACCTGGCTCTGCTCGAGGCTGGGCTCAAAGCCGGCCAGGTTCTTTTGGATCGCAGCGGCTATGTCTGCCGTGTCAATCATGAGTTCAGGCATTTTCTCTCTCGTCTCGTGTGCGAATGTGTCTTCCGCTGCTTAGCGACAGCTCTCTCGGAGTTGGTTGAGGCGACGGCGGATGCTGCCGTCGATAATGTCGTCACCAATCTCGGTGATGACGCCGCCCAGTACGGACGGGTCGATGACCACCTTCACCTCTACCTCTTTACCGGTGGAGGTGTGGATGGCCGCCTCGAGGCGACTGCGCTGGTCGGTGCTCAGGTCGATTGCCGAGCGGACTGTGGCTACCGCCTTGTTGCGGGATGCAGTACCCCGCTCAACCACGGCAGTGACGATTGCCGGCAGGTCGGCGGCGCGGCCGGCTGCAACAACCATCGAAACCAGTGCAGAAGTGGTTGCCGATGCCTTCCCGTCGAGCAGGTCCTCGACCACCTGCTGACGGCGCACAGCTGGAACCGCCTCATCGGTGAGGGTCGCAAGCAAGTCGTCGTTTGAACCCAGTGCTTGGGCAAACTGGAACAACTCGTCTTCGACAGCAGCCAAGTTTCCCTCGGCCGCTGCAACGGCGAAGAGTGCGTCTGCGTAGGCGCCAACCCGAGAATCAACCATTGCTCCCAGCCACCTCATCGATGTAGGCGTCGATTAGGCGGCCCTGGACCTCAGCATCAAGGCTGGACTGCACGACCCGCTCGGCTGCACCCAGGGCAATCCCGGCGACCTCGGCGCGGAGGTCGGCGATCGCCTGCTGACGGGCCGATTCGATGTCGGCTGCCGCACGCTCACGCATGTCGGCGATGTCGGCCTCAGCTCGAGCCGACAGGTCAACTTTTAACTGGTCGGCAGCACCTCGTGCCTCATCAATCAATCTGGAAGCCTCGCCCTTGGCATCACCCAACCTGGCCTGGTAGTCGGCTTCCACCGCCCTGGCTTCGATTTTGGCCTGCTCGGCCGCATCTAAGTCACTGGCAATCCGCTCGGCCCGTGCGTCCATGGCACCCTTGACAGCCGGGAAGCCCTTCTTTGCCATGAAGAAGAACAAGAGACCAAAGGAAAGCGCCCCCCAGATGACCTCGTTGGTCTCGGGGAGGATCGGGTTCGGGGCATCAAAGCACTTCTCGAGGTCGCTCTGGACCCCTTCGTCATGCAACGTGTGCTCGTAGTCGCCGTGGTTCTCCTCAATGGCCTCGTTGAGGTGCTCAGCCATGCATCCGCCGACACTCTCGCCGGATGCTCCGGCAGGGCCGGCCAAGGCCACCAGGCCCAACACGGCGATCAGCGGTGCCGCAGCCAGGCGGTTCCGTCGTTGGCTCATGGGTTCAACTCTCTCTCGATCGATGGTCTCAGTTGGTCGTCTGGTCCGTATCTGCCGGCCACCTAGGGCAGCAACAGAATGAAGACGACGAAACCGATCAGGGCTAGAGCCTCGGTGAAGGCAATGCCTAGGAACATGGTGGTACGTGCCATACCGGCGGACTCGGGTTGACGGGCCATCGCGGAGATGGCGTTGCCAACCACTGTTCCGATACCGATACCCGGGCCGATAGCCGCGAGGCCGTAACCGAGGCCGGCGCCGATGGCCTTGAGGCCCTCGACCATTTCACCGGCTGCCGTTTGCGCCAAAACGTTCAGCACTTGTGTTTCTCCTGTTTTTCTGTGTGTTCGGATCGGAATCTCCGACCCTTTGTGTTTGTTGGACTTGCCTGTAGAGCTCGTAAAGACGATCCAGGCCTCAGTGGGCTGGGTGCATCGAGCCGCCGATGTAGACGGCGGTGAGAATCGTGAAGATAAAGGCCTGCAGGACCGACACCAAGATCTCGAACCCGGTCATGAGAACCAACATCGCGAACGGGCCGACCGCACCCACATATGTGGAGCTCCACAGGACCTGGGTGAGTACAGCGAAGGTGACGAGAAGCAGGTGGCCTGCAACCATGTTGGCCCAAAGCCGGATTGCCAACGAGAAGGGCCTCACTACAAACGTCGAGACCAGTTCGATGGGGGTGACGATCAAATACAACGCAACTGGTACGCCCGGCGGGAATAGCGAGTTCTTGATGTAGCCGCCCAGGCCCTGGGCACGAACCCCAACAAAGTTGTAGATGACCCAGACCACGATGGCCAGTGTGATCGGTACAGCCATACGGCTATTAGCTGGGAACTGGATGCCCGGGATCACCTCGAAGATGTTCGAAAACATGATGAAAAAGAACATCGTTGTCAGGAATGGCATGAACTTGCGACCCTCTGGACCGATGGTCTGCATGACAATCGACTCCTCTATGAAGTCGATCCCAGATTCGGCAACGTGCTGGATGCCAACTGGTACGAGGGAGGTCTTCGGACGACCGGCCAGGATGAAAATGGCACCGGTAATGGCCACAGCGGCCAAGTAGATGAGCACCGTCTTGTTGATGGCGTAAGCCGTTCCGGAAAACAGCATGTCGGGCCACTCGAAGAGGTGGCTGACAGGCGGGAAGTCGAGCGCTAGCACGTTCACTTGGCGTGGTTCTCCTCTGGAGTGACCTGTTGGACTGGTTCAGGCGCCAGGCCGGGAAAGGCCAGTGACACAGAGATGTGCCTGGTCTCCCAGACAAGGAGGCCCAGATGGGTGACCAAGAGGGTGACGGCGAACGGTACGGCGACAAACCAGTCGCCACTGCCTTTTAAGACAACCGCTATTGCGGCCAGTACACCGAGACGGATTAGGTAGCCGAACAGGACCGCTCCATAGAGGGCGTTCAGCGAGATGCGCACTGCTCGGGTGATGATGGCCGCGCCAATCAAAAAGTTGGCAACTACCAGCATGAGGGCGATTGCGACAGAAGCGGCGCCGGCTACTCCCCAACCAATGACACCGATCACCACAAATGCCGGTGCGACCCACGCTGCCCTCCACGCTAGGTCACGGGCGATATCTCGCTCTGGGGCGACCTGCATGTAGTCGTTCGCAAGGGTCGAGATTCCCGACATGCTCAGGCGCCTTCCTGCCATGCGGCGCGGCGCTCAGCTACAGCCCGGTCCATCCTGTGGCTGTAGTTGCGGTACAGCTTCCATGTGACGTACCCGGCTGTTACCAGTGACAACGAGATCGTGAAGACTGGGAAAAGGTTCAGTTGATGATCCACCATCCAACCAAGGAAGCCGAAAATTGCCGGTGTGACGGCCAACTCGAAAGCCGCTGCGAGAGCATCGCCGAAGCCCTGTTCCAACTCGCGCGTTCCGACCTGTTGCATCCAGGATTCCTCCGACCGGCATGCTCCCCGGTCACCATCATTGCTCCCGCGACGACGGCCGTCTGGAGCGCTTGTGAATCTAATCACTAATGTGGAGAGCGACAACCCGGTCACGCATGCCGGTTAACCAGTTCAGTCCGCTTCGCCGGAACTGTCGTCAAGTGACGTAGCGGGAATCGAACCTCGAAGCCTTGGGTGGAACACCGTGAAGAGGAGCAAACAGACCGCCGCTATTCCAATGGGGACAATGGCATCACCAGAACCGGTGTAGGTGGGCCACAACACGAACCCTGACAACAGCGCTGTCCAGGCCCAAAGGATCCAGACTGCCCGCCGGTGGCCATGACCCAAACGGAGTAAGCGGTGGTGAAGGTGGTCCTTGTCGGCCTGGGTCACACGGATACCTCGGGTCATGGCACGACGCAGAATGGCGAATGCCATGTCGAACAACGGAACACCCAAAATAAATAGTGGGATGAATACGGGTGCGAAGAAGAAGAATGCCTGACCACTGAACACTGCATCGGTGCTCCCCCCCACCGACATTGTCGATGCCGCCATGAGCAGCCCCAGCAGCAATGCACCGCCATCACCCATGAATATCCGTGCCGGGTGGACATTGTGAGGAAGAAAGCCGACGCAAATGCCGACCACGATTACGGCGATCAGTGCTCCCGGGCTGTGTTCGGTCAATACCCCTGCATCACCTAGGCGTATGGCGTAGAGGAGGAATGTGGCTGCCGCGATGGCCACTATCCCACCCGCCAAACCGTCAAGACCGTCGATCAAGTTCACGGCGTTCGCGATCAGCACCACCCAGACCACGGTCAACAACGCCGACATGTTCGACGAGAGGATCGCCGTCTCGAGGAAGGGGATGCGCAGCACCACCAGCGACACTCCGACAATGCTCAAGATGGCCCCAGCCACGACCATGCCGGCAAGCTTGGTGGTTGCCGACAACGGTGAGATGTCGTCAACCACCCCAACAGCGCAGATCGCCGCGGCCGCTACCAACACACCGAGCATCTCAGATGGGACAGCGAACACGGTCGCGAAGTCACCGATCAGCCAGGCGGTGAGTGCCCCTACGAAGAGACCGAAGAGCATCGCCGTGCCACCCAGGGTGGCTGTCGGCGACTCGTGGACGTTGCGGTCGTCGGGTGCTACAAGAACCCCTGATCGGGTGGCCAGGTGCCTGGCCAACGGTGTGGCTACTGCGGTGGCGATGGCTGTAGCACCACCCACCACAGTGAAGGCGAGCCCTCCGGGCAAGACCTCAGCCCCCATGACGCTCATTGTGCCATCAGCCTCCGTACGGCGTGAACCGACCACACAACTCGACCACTTCGGCCCGCACAGCGTCGATGACTGCATCATCGTCAGTGCTGCTAAGAGCGCTCGCTATGAGGTCGGCAATGACGACCATCTCGGGCTCTCTCATCCCCTGGGTTGTTGTAGACGGTGTCCCGATACGGACACCGCTGGTCACAAATGGTGAACGGGGGTCGTCGGGAACGGTGTTCTTGTTCAAAGTAATGCCAGCCCGGTCAAGCACCGTCTGGGCCACAGCACCAGTGAGTTCCTCATCGAAGGTGCGCAAATCAACAAGCAGCAGATGGTTGTCGGTGCCACCCGAAACCATGCGGAAACCGTGCTGTGCCATGGCACCGGCGAGAGCGGATGCGTTGGTAACAATCTGGTGTGCGTAGTCCACAAACGATGGATCTGCCGCCTCGCGAAATGCAACCGCCTTGGCGGCAATGTGGTGTTCGAGTGGGCCGCCCTGGGAACCAGGAAAGACCGCCTTGTCGATCGCCCTGGCACACTCAGAGTTGGAGAGGATGCAGCCACCCCTGGGGCCTCGGAGAGTCTTGTGGGTCGTGAAGGTGACGATGTCGCAATAGGGAACCGGGTTGGGATGCACGCCACCGGCGATGAGCCCGGCTATGTGGGCGGCATCAAACATGAGAAGAGCGCCAACCTCATCGGCAATCTCACGGAACGGTTCTGGCTCGATGATTCGCGGATAAGCGGTAGCACCTGCCACGATCAGCTTGGGTCGATGCTCGCGGGCACTGTCGCGAAGTTCGTCGTAGTCGATCCGTTCATCACTTTTCGTCACTCCGTAGGAGACGAAGTCATAGAGGACACCACTGGCGTTCACGGGGGAGCCATGGGTGAGGTGGCCGCCGTGGTCGAGGCTCAACCCCAGGACAGTGTCGCCTGGCTCCAACAGCGCCTGATATACGGCCATGTTGGCATTGGCTCCCGAGTGGGGTTGGACGTTGGCATGGTCGGCACCGAAGAGGGCCTTGACGCGCTCGCGAGCAAGGTCCTCGACCTCGTCGACAATGACATTCCCTCCGTAGTAGCGCTTACCCGGGTAGCCCTCGGCGTATTTATTCGTAAGCACCGAGCCACTGGCTTTGAGCACAGCCGGCGAGGCGAAGTTCTCGGAGGCAATCAACTGCAGGGTGGTGTTTTGGCGTTCAAGTTCCTGATCGATGTAGCCGAACAGTTCGTCGTCAGGTGAGGTTGGCCAAGTCATTTGTACCGCCAGTACTCAGTTGGCCCTTTCATGGGCCAGAGTGGTCCGTGCCCGTTGCCGGACTGATCAGACGCGAGGCTACCGGCCCCGGCTAGACCCCGACGCCGGTCTCGGGTCAGTTTCTGGCCCAACGAGAGCAGTCGCAAGAGCATCCACAGCCGGGTCGGGTGGTGACCCTTCCCGTCGGCCGACTACAAGGTGGCGATGGGCTACAGGCTCGACCCTAGCGGTAGCCATTCCACCACTGACTGCCGCACCTGCTATCGGTGGCAACACCGTCCAACCTAGGCCGAGGCGCACCATCTCACGGAGGACCTCTGGCTGGTTCGACTCGGCAACGACCTCGAACGGTGCACCTGCGTTGGTAAGGGCAGTAGCCACAACCGCCCGGGTGTGGGAGCCCGCCGGGAAGGTGACCCACGGTCCCCAATTGCGCGGGGACCGTCGGAATTCGCCTTCAGGCGCGTAGACATGCAGGGGTTCGTCGAAGCAGTGCGCAAACAACACCCCCTCGGGTGTTGTCTCTGGCTCGACGCAGACGATGAGGTCTAGTTCACCACTGAGCAAGCTTTCCAAAAGGTTGCCAGACGGTGCCACGGTGAGGTGTAGGTCGATCTCGGGACGGTCACGGTGGAAGGCTCGGATGGCCTCGGCCCGGTGCTGGACTGCAACAGCATCGATGGTTCCAAGTCGGACGAGACCGGACGATCCGGTGCGCTGGGCCACTGCCCAGCGAGCAAAGTCGCGAGTCTCGGCCACAACTCTCCTGGCGTGGGTGAGGACCTCCTGTGCCTGTTGCCTCAACTCGATGTGGCGGCCGTGCCGCTCAAAGAGCGGCAGGCCCACCCTTCGTTCGAGTTCGGCGAGGCCTTGAGTGAGGGCGGACGGGGTGACTCTGAGGGTGGCCGCTGCAGCGGCACGGGTGGGGTGGTCTACGGCGGCTACGAGGTACTCCAACTGCTGCACGGTGAGGTTCGGGAGTTTCTGCGACCTGGTCTCCGACATTGCATGATCCTGTCTATATATTCAGTATTTCTAAATCTACTACGCCTTTTCTTCGTATTTCCTTATGCTCCTGTTCATGACTGAACCCACCACTATCACCCCGGCCACTGGGCGACTCGGAATCCTCACCCCCGGGCTCGGCGCCGTCTCATCCACTTTCATCGCCGGCGTAATCTCTGCCCGCAGGGGCTTGGCCCCACCCATCGGTTCGGTCAGCCAAATGGCCCATATCCGCCTTGGAGCCCGCGACGAAGACCGCAACCCCCTGATTCGCGAGTTTGTGCCCCTCGCCGAACTCGATGACTTGGTATTCGGTGGCTGGGACCCCATCTCGGCGAACGTGCTCGAAGCTGCCCGCACCTGCGGCGTACTCGAGGAGCGCGACCTGGCACCCATTTCCTCCGAATTGGAGGGCATCGTGGCGATGGATGCTGTATTCGACCAGCGCTGGGTCAAGAAACTTGAGGGCACCCGCGTCAAGGCCATGACGTCCAAGTGGGAACAAGCCCAGGCACTCATCGACGACATCGAGCGCTTCCGAACCGAAAACGAATGCGACCGCCTCGTAATGGTCTGGTGCGGTTCCACAGAGGCCTACCAGGAGGCCAGCGCCGTGCATGAGAGCGTCGCCGCCTTCGAACAGGGCCTCAAGGACGACGACGACAACATCTCACCCAGCCAGATCTATGCCTACGCAGCACTCTCAAGTGAGGTTCCGTTCGCCAACGGAGCACCCAACTTGTCCGTGGACCTTCCCTGCATGCTGGAACTAGCCGCCATTCGCGGCGTACCGATTGCAGGCAAGGACTTCAAGACCGGCCAAACCCTGATGAAAACACTCCTAGCCCCCGGCTTCAAGGCCCGGATGCTCGGCCTGCGAGGCTGGTACTCCACCAACATCCTGGGAAACCGCGATGGCGAGGTACTCGACGACCCGGAGAACTTCAAGACCAAGGAGGTATCCAAACTGGGTGTGCTTGACACCATCCTCCAGCCAGAGTCCTACCCCGACCTCTACGGCAACATCGACCACGTCGTGCGCATCAACTACTACCCACCCCGCGGTGACAATAAAGAGGGCTGGGACAACATCGACATCTTCGGGTGGCTGGGTTACCCAATGCAGATCAAGGTCGACTTCCTCTGTCGCGACTCCATCCTGGCCGCACCGATCGTGTTGGACCTGGCCCTGTTCCTAGACCTTGCTTCCCGAGCGGGCCAGTCAGGTGTGCAGGAATGGCTTTCGTTCTACTTGAAGGCACCTCAGGCCGCCGGCGAAGCCGATGCCGAACACGATCTGTTCATCCAGCAGACCAAGCTCAAGAACACGCTGCGCGAGTGGATGGGCGAACAGCCCGTAACTCACTCCGAAGCTGGCTGATCCCAACCCGAACTTGCAGTCGAGTTCTCAGATGCGAGTCGAGCGGCCCTGCCAATACTCGTCCTTCAGGAGGCGCTTGTAGAGCTTGCCTGTGGGGTGCCTGGGCAACTCTTTGCGGAAATCCACACTACGTGGACACTTCAAGTCGGCCAACTGTGACCGACAGAAGGCAACCAGCTCACTGGCCATCTCCTCACTTGCGGCAGCCGGGTCGATGAGTTGCACTACGGCCTTGACCTCCTCACCAAACTCGTCATTGGGAATGCCGATCACAGCCACGTCAAGCACCGCCGGGTGCATGGTCAGGATGTTTTCAGCCTCTTGGGGGTAAATGTTCACCCCGCCCGAGATAATCATGTAGGCCTTGCGATCCGTCAGGTAGAGAAAGCCATCCTCATCGAGGCGGCCCACGTCGCCCAGCGTGCTGAGATTCTCACCCAACCTCGAGTCGGCGGTCTTCTCGGGATCGTTGTGGTACTCGAACCGGGCATCGCCACGAAAGTAAATGGAACCCTCCTCACCCACCGGGAGTTCAGTACCGTCATCGTCAACGATGACCAACTCACCGAATACAGCCCGACCAACGGATCCAGGGTGTGCCAACCAGTCCTCGGAATCCACGTGGGTGAGGCCATTGCCCTCGGTGCCGGCGTAGTACTCGTGGAGGACTGGCCCCCACCAGTCGATCATCTTGGACTTCACCTCCACCGGACACGGTGCAGATGCATGGATCGCCGACACCAGTGACGAGGTGTCATAGCGGGTACGAACCTCGTCGGCGAGTTTAAGCATTCGCACGAACATGGTCGGAACCCACTGGCTGGTGTGAACCGAGTAGGCCTCAATTGCCTGAAGGGCGACCTCGGGGTCAAACTTTTCCATCACCACAACCGTGTATCCGAGACGCTGATAGGCCAGGCAGAAACGCAACGGAGCCGAATGGTAGAGCGGTGCAGGAGATAGGTAGACCTTTCCCTCCTTTTCCTCCTCAGCGTTGAACAAGAACCTGGCCATCATGGTGATGGGGTTATTGCTACCCAACAAGGCACCCGACATCGGCGACTTGACCCCCTTGGGTCGGCCGGTAGTGCCCGACGAATAGAGCATGTCCTGACCCTCGACGGCTCCGGGAAACACTTCGGCCGACTGGCTGGCAACGGCATCCTCGAAACAGGCATGACCGGCCAGAGGGCCACCGATACTGAACCGTTCTTCGACGTTCGGTGTGGCCACGGTGACCTCATCGACCACATCAGCCTTGTACTGCGAAGTCACAAAAACCCTGGCACCACAATCATTGACTATGTAGGCCATCTCATCAGCAGTAAGCCTTGAAGAGATGGCCGTGTAGTAGAGCCCCGCGTAGTGGGCACCCCACGCCAGGGCAAGAAACTCAATGCGGTTTTCTAGACAGAAGGCCATGTGGTCGCCAGGTGCCAGGCCGAGGCTACGAAACAGGTTGGCGATGCGGTTGGCCTCGGAATCTAGTTCGGCGAAGGTCATCACCTCACCCGACCCATGCATGATGATGGCCGGCCGGTCAGGTGCATCCTGCGCCCAGCGGCCCGGGTAGTCAGGTGGCAGATCGGTTGGCGGTTCTGTGCCCGTGTCACTCATATCACCTGACAGTAACGGTCCCCCCGCTCATGTGGCTTGTCGGGAGTTGAGTCCCCGGCATAACTAAGAAATGGTGTTCACAGTTCCCTTACCACTGGGCCCTCTAAGGCTCCTGACAGAGGTTCCACCCCATGGCTGAGGGTGGTGCCACCGTCTCCGCTGCACAGGGGACGATGAACTGGACTTGCCTGGTGCTGGCCCAATGAAGTGGCATCCAAGATCCCTGTGCAGTTGTCAGTCACCCTGTTCGAGCCAGCGCCGCTCCTCACTGGTGAGGTCCATCACTGCAGCCTCAATGTTTGCCGTGGCCTCAGCGCCGCTACGTGCTGCACACACCGCGTGGATGCGTAACGGTGAGTTAGCCAAATACGCAATGGCCACTTGTTCCAAGCTGCAACCCCGCGAAACCGCCAACTCTCGGGAGCGGTCACGCCGTTGTCGATTCCCCAATGAGTCATAACACCGGGTCGTTTCCGCGTCGTCCTTCGATCCTGGATGATAGGACGTTGTTAGGAATCCGGCAGCCAGCGGTGACCACGCGATCACGGTGATTCCGGTCTCTACGAGAAATTCCCGTTCAACGGCCCGTTCAGAACCAGTAAGGGTGGTAACGCCTGGCCACGGCTCGGCAAGTTGATCAACCAGCGAGAACTGGGGACTGGTGACGATCGGCGGTGATGGGTCGGCAAGAGCTAGAGCTTGTCTAAGCCGGGCTGTCGGCCAGTTTGACACCCCCCAAGCGTCGACCAAACCCGATGCCACCTGATGCTGTGCGGCATCAACCAACTCACCGACCGGGACCGAGGGATCATCCCGATGGAACAGCCACAGGTCGAGCCGATCTGTTCCCATGCGATCCAAAGTGGCCGCCACGTCGATAGCCACTGCTTCGGGACGAACTCGGGGCGTTGTCCAGTCAGGTGGTCCGGGATGACACCCCTTCCCGATGAGGGTGACAGCCTCGCGAATGCCCCGGTTAACCACCCAGGAACCTAGGCGGCCATCGCATGTACCACCCTCGTCTGCGTAGGCCAGTCCCGAGTCAAAAGCGTCAACTCCAGCTTCGTAGACCTCGTCAAGAAGCCGTTGTGGATCAGAAACCAGAGTCGCCCCAAATAGAGGTGTCGCTCCCTGGATCACCGGCGGCAAAGGACGGGACAACCCGGCCATCAGAGGAACTCCCTGTCACATGGATAGATGACTCCAATTCGAGACCGGATCTCATCCATCGTCTCAGCCATAGTCGTCGACCAGGCCCAAGTAACCACTGGGCTCTCCACAGCCCCAACCTCAAGGCAGCGGGCTGTTTCGACGATTTGGTATTCAAAACCGTTTATCTGGTGTGGCGTATTCACCTCGTCGACCTTCTCACCACTGAGAGAGGTGAGCGTCATTCTTTCAGCACGCCAAAATTCTGGTATCTCAACAATTCCCTCAGTGCCGATGATTCGACCGTTGGGGACAAGATCGGTGTTGATCGCCGACGCGAGCCTGGCTGACCCACCGGTGGAATAGTTGGCTACCAACCTAAGGCGTGCATCCACACCGTCGGGAGATAGCTCGGCCTCAGCGTCAAAGGAGGATGGCTGGGTACCGAACGCCAACTCAGCCAAGGTCAACGGATAAATTCCGACATCGAGCAGACTGCCGCCGGCTAAGTCCGGCGCCCAGAGCCGATCGGTCGGCTGGTACGGCGCACTGAAACCGAAACTTGCTTCGACCATTCTGATCTCGCCGAGACGCCCCTCGTCGACCCACCTCCGAAATGCCGCGAAGACGGGGAGGTGTCGAGTCCACATGGCTTCCATCAGGAAGGTTTCTGATGACCGAGCAGCCTCGACCATCTGTCGAACCTGCGACGCGTTGACGGCCATGGGTTTCTCACACAACACGGGCACTCCAGCGCCCAACAGAACTACAGCAACGTCACGATGACTGCTGTGCGGGGTGGCAACGTAGATGGCATCCACCTCGCTGACCAGTTCAGTCAGCTCGTCACCCGCCCAGCCAATTCCGTGGTTGGCAGCGAAGACAGCTGCCCGCGAGGCCTCACGACCAACGATCGCCGCAACCTCGTGGCCAACGCCTCGTGCCGCATCGAGAAACGTTGAGGCAATCCTTCCGTGTCCAACAATCCCCCAGCGCATAAGCCCAGCATTCCACCTACGTGAACTCTCCATTGACTTGACACCACTCAAGCATTCAAAAGGACTCAAAGGAACCACTACTCGGTCTCACACACGGAAACTGCGAACACTCCACACGGTGTCACGCGGTCTGCGTACTCTCGTCTGGTAATGGCTGCCAACTTCACCTTCACCCCATACGGCACTAAGGCCACTGCCGCTCTCGCAGATGCCATCGCTAGAGCCAAGGATGGCAACCCACTGGCACCGGTAACGGTGGTCGTTCCATCAAACCTGGTGGGAGTAGCGGCACGCCGCTCCCTGGCAACTGGACCAGGTGTGTGTGGAACTGTTGGTCTGGCCGCGGTGCGCTTTGAGACTCTGCTAGGACTGGCCAGGTTGCTGGCAGGTGCGGCCCTGTCTGACGATCAGAGGCGCCGGATCTCAGACTCCGTTGTAGGCGCCGCCGCACGCACCTCCCTCGCTGATGCCGCCGACCTGCTCCGTCCCGTCGCACACCACCCGGCCACCGAGCGGGCCCTCGTGCGGGTCCACCGCGAGCTAAGAGAACTTGACGACGCCACCCTCGATGCTGTGGCCACCACCGGCACCCAGGCGCACGAAGTGGTCCGGCTCCACCGCCTCATCCGCGATCGTCTAGGCGAACGGTTCATCGACGAGGTCGATCTACACCGGGCAGCAGCCTCCATGGACGCCAGCCATCCGCTGATCGAGGAACTCGGGAGCTTGATCCTTCACGTACCCGGCCGAACACCGGCCTCGGGTCTCGCGCTGTTAGCCACCCTCGCCGATGCCCGGGGGCTTACAGTGATCGCCGCACACACGGGCAACGTGGCAGCCGATGAGCCTGTCCGTCACCTAGTCGAACGGTTGGGTGGCGCCCTACCACCAGACCCACCCGCACCAACATCGTCGGACCTCACCGTCCACTCCGTAGCCGACCCCGATGAAGAGGCAAGGGTGGCTGTACGCGAGGTGGTAGCCGCAGCCGCCACCGGTACTCCGTTTGCCCGAACAGCGATCGTCCACCCCGACGGCGAACGCTACGCCAGACTCATCCACCAGCACCTACGCGCTGCAGACGTGCCATTCAATGGCGTGGCTGGCCGTCGCCTCGATGAATCACTTTCTGGTCGATTTCTACTCGCGTTGCTCGACCTCAACGACAACGACTTCTCCCGGGAAGCAGTTATGGCACTGATCTCCTCCGGAGCAGTCATCGGTACCGACGGCACAGCCGTACCGGCTAGCGCATGGGAGCGGGTGGCCCGTAACGCAGGCGTGGTCGCAGGGGCAGACCAGTGGCGTTCACGCCTGGGACAGGTCGTGGCCGACCAGGAACAGCGAAGAGACGAGCTGGCCTCAATAGAGGTTGAACCCGGCCGCATCGATGCTGTCAACAGGCTTATTCACCAGGCCCAGGACCTCCTCGAATTTGTCGAGGAACTGATCATTAACATCGATGCCGACACCACACCGTCCGACTGGCCCGGCCTAACCCGCTGGGCCACCAGCCTGCTGGACCGCTACCTGGGTTCAGCCGTCGATCGCAACGACTGGCCCGATCGTGAGGTCGAGGCCCACACCCGGGTGC
>PBSS01000004.1 GCA_002726315.1 Acidimicrobiaceae bacterium | reverse complement strand
GGCCGCCCGTGATACCTCGTCAATCTCAAGGACCTGGTCGAGGCGGTCAAGAGAGACGATCACCGTCGGTCCAAGGTCTTCAGGCGGTGCTAGACCCCAAACCACCGACGACCCACCACCGTAGGGAACGACCACGTAGCTGTGCTCGTTGCACCAATCGAGGGTCGTGACAACCTCGTTCTCATTTCGCGGGTGCGCCACCACATCCGGCGGGTTGGGAAAGTCCAAGTTGAATGCCCGAATCCGTTCGGTGAAGTGAGCTCCATAGGCGTGGCTAGCCCGCTCATAGGTACTAGTCGAGCACCATTCGGCAAGAGCATCTGGCGGCAGGATCCGGGGAGGTCGCAGGTCAGCATCTTCGGCACGAGGTGTGGGCCCAGCCGTGATCGCCGTGCCGTACTGCTCCGAAAGCTTCTGGGCCAGCACCTTCCGCTCACCATCGGTGGGTTCCTCTGACTCCATGCACCAAGCCCAAAAAGATCGACGATCGTTGCTAGTCATGGCTAGATCGTAGGAAAACCCCCGCGGGACTGCCACAGTGGCCCCAATATACGGACTCCGATGACCTTGGTATGGGGCCCGCCAGGACACCTAATAGCGTTTCCCCGAGGTTCGGGCGGGACCTAGATCTGTACAGATTCGTCGAGCCGATTGATCGTCGGTCGAACGATCATCGTGTAGATATCACCAATCGTCTGTGTGCAATGAACCTTCTGCGCTTGGAGGCGGTCTGGGTCAGAATCGAAGGCCAGAAACGCTGCTTTGCTAGGGAAAAGGTTGAATCTGACCTGGTTCCATCGCCGTTGATCACCGACGATTGTTCCCTCAACATAGAACCAGCCGGAGATCCTCAAGCCGTGCTTCAAAGCAACTCTTGCTACGACCGACTGGCAGGACTGCATATAGGTGGGCGTCTGTGTCTCGGATTCCATATTGTCAAACTGGAGTACATGCAGCGCTGCCACCGGTCCATCAACGTCGGTTGAGGGATGTGGGACATTGGACCAATCAGTGAATCGCAGGTCAGATGTACTCGGCACAGTCAAGGGTTGGCATCCCATGACAATGGTCTGATCCATCCCAGCGTCTTTGTGCTTATGGGACTCTTGGAACTCGGGAAGTGTCTGCATGGCGATGAAGGACCTACGGGTGGGATACTTCACCACAGCGATGCGATCCCAGGTGGTGTTGTCGCCAAGAAGTTGTTGGTCCACATCACCAACGAAAACGATCTCAGCGCCGACCGTCGCCAACGATTTGAGTGGCGCATAGATGTCGTCGGCATCACGGCCACTAATGGTTGTCTCGCGACCATCTGCATAATCCGCCATCTGCCTGTACTTCATCAAGTTGACCATCCAGACCGGGCCGTCCTCGCCTGGTGAGGCGGCAGCCAACTGCATTGCGTAGTCGCGGTCAACGACTCCATAGCGGGGTGTATCAATACTCATGGGATACATCTTTCAATTCCGAGTTATCGGACAGCAAAGAGGATCCTTGGCTACTGGGCGGCAAGGATCTCCATCATTTCCCTTGCAACCATCGGGCCCGCATTCTGGTTCTGGCCGGTGACAAGGTTGCCGTCAACCACCCAGTGGTTAGCAAAAGCATCGCGGAATCTGGTGCTGCACTGGAAGATAGCCCCAGCTCGGCACAACTCTCTCTCTGGGTGGTGAGGAGTCGATTGGATACCGAGTTCTCTCACCTGCTTGTCGGTGACAGCAGAAATCCGGCGTTCCTCAACTAGCAGCTTCCCGCTTGAGTCCCTTGCATTGAGGAGTCCGAGTGGACCGTGGCACACGCCACCAATGATCTTGCCATGCGAGTTCGCCTCGGTGATCTTGGCTGCAAGATCCTCTGAGAATCCGAAGTCGAAGGCTGCACCCCAACCGCCGGAGAGAAACACTAAGTCGTAGTCGGTCATGTCTAGCTGGCCGATGGCTAAAGAGTGGCTTACCTGGTCCCGGAAGTCATCGTCAACGAGGAACCGATCATCATCCTGAGTTCGAAGGACCGGCTTTAACGACTGTGGGTCGAGTGGGACCAGGCCGCCTAGAGGGCTAGCCACATCCACCACCATGCCCGCATCCAGGAACGCGTAGTAAGGAACTGTCATTTCGCTGGCAAATACACCAGTCGGCCTACCGATATCTAGTACCGCCGTGTTCGTTGCAACCACGAGGGCACTCTTCCCAGTAAGCCTGAACTCCACAGCGTCCAGGTCTTTAGGGTGCATACCCATCTTTTGCACAAGTCCCCGAAGCGCCCTCGCAGGTGGGGGTAGGCGTTTCATTGCTGGTCCCTTCGTTGGCTTGCGCTGCTCATAGGGCCACAGGTTGTTCCGTTGCGGAACGGCGCGAGATCGCTCTTCTACTAGAAGAGTGCGGAGGTGCTCAAACACGTCTGTGACCGAATCGTTCTTCCACAGGTTGATGGCTTCGTTCGGATCGGCACTGAGGTCATAGAGCTCCCACTGGTCCGGAAGTGGAACGGTTCGGGTCACTTCGCCAGCTGGACCACTTGAGGCGAGATGGCGAACCCCTGGGTTGGTCCACGTCGCAGGATCATCGAAAGTGCGAACAACCTTCCATAGGTGTCCTTTGGCGCCTTGCACAGAATGATCGACCCTTGCGACGAGGCCTTCAAAGTTCGAGCCAACATGGGGTGGGACCTGGATTCTCAGCAGTCTCGGAGGATTGGATGCACGGCCCGTGGCACGAGCTACGGCAGAAGCGCTGGAATCACCCTCGAGCATGTTGTCGCGTGTCATCAGGTAGACGGCACGGTCGGGATCTATCTTTTCAACACCATCGACCACAGGCATAAGGTTCGTACCCGGCAACCGATGGACTTCGGTAAATGATTCTCGGAGCACTTCAGCGGTCGCTTCTTCGTCAATTCCTGCTACCGCCAAGAGGGTAGGCACAATGTCGATGTGAGATGTCGGAGCACTATTGATGGTTGCACCGGTGGTGGCATTGGTACCGATTCGGGCAACTGAAAATGGAACACGGGTGGCTTCGTCGTAGAGGTTGAACCACTTCTGGTGAAGACCGCCATGGGAACCCAGCAATTCGCCGTGGTCGGAGGTACGCACGATCACGGCGTGTTCAGACCCACCGTCTGTCACCGCTTGACGTACTCGATCTGTCGGACCGTCAACTTCTGCATGCAATCGATAGTAAAGGTCCCGGTATTTCTGAGCGTTCTTCATGTAGGTACGAGCAACTACTGCTGCTGGCCCATACCCCGTCGGATAACTAGCTCGATATGCGACCTGAGCTGCAGGTTTTGTAGCGAGGTCTTCATCATCTGTCGGCGATGGCGGTATTGAGGGTGGGTCTAGTTCCACTTGTTTTTCGAATGGCATCCCGCGCTGAACCCACGCTGGGAACAGGACTATGTCGTGAGGGTTCACGAAACTCGCTACGAGCAGGAACGGACGTAAGGCACTTGGGTCACCTGTCGCCCGACGGCTATAGCGATCCTCTAGCCATGCGACTACCCGATCTGCGATAAGTGGATCGCGTCGAAAGCCGCTATTGGCAAGCAGGCCACCATGAGGTTCGGGGCCCACCCATCCAGAAAATCCAAATGGGTCGAGTGGGTTGGCGGTGTGATATGAATCGACTGCCTCCTGGTCAACAACACCGGCGGCGTCGTTGGTTGCAAGAATTTGACCGGTGCTCTCATCGATTAGGTCAGCATGGGACATGTGCCATTTGCCGTCGTAGTGAGTGTCGTAACCGCTGGCCCTGAACCAGTGGCCAAGTGTGGGTACCTCGCCGACCCGAAGCCAACGCTGGCGCGAATCATCGGCCATTTTTCCGAGCCCGTCGGTCTGGGTTACGCCATGAACATCGGGATAGTGCCCCGTAAAGATCGTTGGTCGACTGGGAACGCATGCCAATGAGCCGGTGTAGTGACGATTGAAGTTCAGTGCGTTTTCGTCAAACCAGGCTCTGCCTCTGAGAGTTTTGGCTCTCCATTGGGTGATATCTGAACTCTCGTATGGTGGGGCGGCACGCTCTTCGTCGGTCATGATGACAATAACATCAGGTTGAAATGTCACGGTCGCTGCCTTCCTCTACTTAGGTGAGCGGCAAGCCCTAAAAGCATCTCATCAGACGCTGCGCCAAGTTTTCGCCCAACGATGTGTGCGATCAATTTCTGTGGCGGTCGCGGACCAGCGTCGACATCAGTAGTCAGCCTCACCTTGGTTCCGTTCTCTGTTGGTTCGAGTCGCCAGGTGTTGGTGACCGAACGGATCACCGGTGGGAGACCTCCAATGGAGTATGACAACGTGCGCATTTCCTCCCATTCGATGATTGTCTCTAGGAGTGCTGACCGTCCAACTTGCACACGACGGGCCGTTCCGACACCTGATGTTTTCCCAGTGAGAACACACGAGTGTTCTACGTTGGGCGCCCACGAGCTGATGGTCTCAAACTCGGACAACACCTTCCAGACCTCGACTGGTGTGGCGTCAACTAGACGAGACCGCTCAACAGCGGTCATGTGGCCATAAAGTCGGCAAGCAGCGCAGCCAACACCGGCCCCTGATCTTCTTGAAGGAAGTGGTGTGCACCTTCGATTGTCGTATGCGGTTGACCTTGAGTCCCGGGAACTCTGGCCAAGAAGGGCGCATCGCTGCCATTGGTCACCGGATCAAGGTCACTGAACGCGACCAAGAACGGCTTTTCAAACTGCTCGAGGACCTTCCATGCCGCCTTGTTGGCGGACACTTCCGGGTCATCGGCGGCGATCGGCACCAACGATGGGAAGATCCGAGCTCCGGCCTTGTAGGAGTCATCTGGGAAAGGTGCGTCGTAGGCGGCAATGACTTCAACTGGCAGGTCAGTGGCACACCCACCGTTGACAATCTTGCCTATTGGGAATGTTGGCGAGTCCTGGGAGAACTTCTGCCAGGCCANGAAGGCTTCCGTCCAGCCTTNNCCAGTTGGTAGNGCGGTGTTGGCGATAGCCACTCGTTCATATCTGTCGGGCTGGTCGGCCACCAGGCGTAGGCCGATGAGGCCACCCCAGTCCTGGCCGAAGAAGGTGATGTCTTGCAGGTCAAGATGATCAAAGATAAGTGACGAGGCCCAAACAACGTGACGGGCGTAGCTGTAGTCAGTCGTCTCCGTTGGCTTGTCACTTCGGCCAAAGCCCACGAGATCAGGGACAATCACCCTGTGGCCGGCAGAAACCAGTGGTGGGATCATGTCGCGGTAGAGGTAGCTCCACGTTGGCTCACCGTGAATCAACAACACAGTGGAGCCATCAGATCGGCCTTCATCGAGGTAGTGGACCCTTAGCGTGTCACCCTCGCAATCGGGTATTTTGGCGTAGTGCGGTTCAAACGGGTAGTCGGGCAGATCGATGAATCGATCTTCAGGCGTTCGGACTGTCTCCATGTATTTGTATTCCCTTGGTCTATTTGAATCCAGCTGAGTGCTGTTTACTGACCGGCCATCTCTGCTTCGGCACGTTGCCTTTCCCTATCGCAACATATCGTTGGAGAAATTTTAATATGCCTGGCGACCCGACCAAAGTCCTTGGAGAGCGAACATGGGTAGATCATTGAAGACCCCGCTGTGCGAACGGTTGGAGATCGACCTCCCGATCTTCTCAGCCGGCATGGGACCAATCGCTGGACCTGAACTCGTAGCAGCTGTATCCAACGCAGGAGGCCTTGGGGTGCTCGGTTGCACCACGATGTCCCCGGAACAGGTGCGGACTGTCATCCGAAGCACCCGCGAGATGACCAATCGACCATTCGGAGTCGACCTCATCTTGCCTGCCCGTATCGACCAGGACGGTGCGACGATCACAGACGTCGCCGCGCAGATTCCTTCTGCCCACAGCGAAACAGCGGCACGTATCGCCACCGATCTAGGAGTTGACCGATCGGAGCGAAGCACAAAACATGAACCCGATAGAAATGCTCTAGGGACTGACGCCGAAGCTCAAATCCAGGTCGTCCTAGAGGAAGGAGTCCCGGTATTCGTCGGTGCCCTCGGCTCACCTGGCTTCGTGGTGGACCGCTTCCACGAAGCCGGTGCGGTAGTGATGTCGGTGGTTGGCAATACGAAACAGGCTGTGAGTGTCGCAAGGGATGGTGCCGATGTTGTCATCGCACAAGGCACCGAAGGTGGTGGCCACACTGGGCATGTCGGAACTCTCGCCCTTCTACCCCAGGTACTTGATGCTGTTGAGGTTCCTGTCGTTGCCGCTGGTGGGATTGGTGACGGTCGCGGCCTTGCGGCTGCCCTTGTCATGGGTTGTGAAGCCGTTTGGATTGGAACTCGATTCCTAGCCACCGAAGAAGCAGGTATCGCCGGCTGGCAAAAGGCTGGACTGGTCGACGCCGCTGACCAGTCACCTGTCATCAGTCGCGCCTATACGGGAAAGCGGTTTCGACTCCTCCCGAACCAGTGGACTGAGGCCTGGGAAGCTGCTGACCTGGACCCACTTCCCATGCCATTGCAACCGGTCCTCACCGAGTTGACTCTCGGTTCCTGGGCGACTGACAGCGGTGGCAAGGAAGGGGTCTCCATGAACGGCGCCGGCAACATTGTCGGCCTTGTAAAGGAAGTAGTGCCAGCAGCCGAGGTGGTCCGACAGATGACCCAGGATGCACTGGCGTGCTTGGATGATATGCCGCCCAGAGGGACTGCAGCCCGGTAGTCACTGTTGTCTGGTCGGACTGGTAGCTCCGCTGACTACATGTCCGCCTCCCCCGCCTCCATGACCTCAGCTTTGAAGTCGCTCACCACTCCCAGTCCCCTAGGGGTGTCAGACTGCACCTGTGCGGAGATGTGCGACTGCTCTGATGTTCCTGCTGACAGCTGTGGGGTGCGGTAGTGGCACAGAAGTGGCCACTCCAGTCACCAGCACCCCGGTGACATCTACCATCGTCATTCCGACAACAACTGCCTTGCCTGCTACGACAGTCCCTCTCACCTCGGCGCTGCCAGCTACCACTAATACTCCCACTGCTTCTACGTCCTCAACCACTGTGGCATCACTAGTTGCCTTTGTTGAGATCGAGGGCGAACGGATTGTCGAAATCATCGACTCCCTAGAGGTGAACGATGCAGTCCCTGATTCCAACTATGACCGCGACGACTGGGGATCAAGCTGGTCTGACGATGACGATGACTGCATCAACACACGCCATGAAGTTCTTCTCTCTGAGTCCATCGCCGGTACAACCCTGGATTCATCTGCCTGCACCGTCATTGGAGGCCGATGGTTCGCTGCCTTCACTGGAACCTACGTAAACGATCCCTCCGCACTAGACATCGACCACTTCGTGCCACTCGCGAACGCACACGCTTCTGGCGGATGGGCATGGTCTACTGACACCAAACGCAACTATTACAACGACCTGACAAACCCCCAGCACCTCATCGCGGTAACTGCTTCAACAAACCGCTCCAAAGGCGCCAAAGGTCCCGATGAGTGGAAGCCACCAGATGAGACGTATTGGTGCCAGTACGCGCACACATGGGCTGATATCAAGGTCCGATGGGGGCTCACGGTCACCAGCACTGAGATGATCGCCTTGCAGACAATGTTGGAAGACTGTGACGCGATCTTTGGTGGTGCCACTACTACAACTACGGCTACCGGGACCGCTTCACCCACGACGGCATTGCTTCAGCCAACTACCAGTGTTGCTGGAACCGATGGCCATTCAGGTGGCAGTGGTATCGGGAGGACCCGGCCGGTTGACAGATACGTCTGCAATATCGATTCCTTGGGTTACTGCATTTTCACGGGAACTCCCCACCAGACTGGGCTTGATCCTGGGACCGATGACATTGTTGACCGTGACGGCAACTTCCTGTTTCCAGTAGCCGAAGCAGTAGCAGTGAACGCCCAGGGCAACTTACTCCCTGCGCGAGGAACACCTGCCTTTGACGGAGATGACCTTCAGAGGTCTCCACAAGATGGACTGAGTGAAGACGAGAAGGCCTTCCACAGGGTCATGGCAGTCATGTTCCCTATCCGCAATGCCCTCATGTACGACATCGCTGAACTAACC
>PBSS01000003.1 GCA_002726315.1 Acidimicrobiaceae bacterium | reverse complement strand
TGAACACGGAAGTTAAGCCCGCCAGCGCCGATGGTACTTGGGTCGAGAGGCCCTGGGAGAGTAGGACGCCGCCGGATTTCGCACGCTGAGAGCGGGGCCTTCGGGCCCCGCTCGAGCACGTTTTGGAGATGATTACCGTTCAGATCGCAGGCAAGGCCTGGAAGGCTCGTGACCGGCGTGGTGCCGGTAGCCTCATCGCCTATGGCCTCACCGCAGGATCGACGGTCTTCCCGTCAGGGTGGAGGTTCCCGAGGCAGTAATGGGCGTTCCGGCGGAGGGTCCGGCGACAACCGGGGCCAAAGACGCCAGGGAGGCGGGCGCTCAAAAGGTCAGAATCCTGATCGCCGTCGCCGTCCACCAGATGATGCTGGCCCAAGAAACTGGGGTGGGGTAGCCCGGCGGGCTGCAGGACGCCTAGAGCGCGAAGAGGCCGAGGACCGTGACTGGCGCCGCGAACAGACCGCTGAGCGTACGACACGACCAAATCGGACCCCAGAAGGACATTCCGACCGACTGCGTCGGGAGGCTGTTGACGCCGTGGCCCGTGGTGTCAGGCCAGCAAAGCCAGCACGTGTCCACAGGGCTCTTGAACGAGAGCCGCTACCTGACGTCCCAAAGCGGCACCCAGATGTCGAAGTAGCCCTACGCAGGGCCATGGGAGACTCTGCAGGGTCGCGTGCATCGGCCAAGTTGCGTGAAGCAGCTCGAGCATTCGACGACGAGCGGTTCAACGACGCCCGCCGCATTCTGAATTCATTGGTGGAGAATGCACCCGAGGTAGTCGAGGTGGTCGAACTCCTAGGCCTCGCTCACTACCGGATCGGAAACTGGAAGGCCGCCGCAAAGAGGCTTGAAGTGTTCCGGAACCTGACGGGTGGAACCGAACAGCACCCGGTTCTGGCTGACTGTTACAGAGCCCAGAGCAGGTGGGCTGATGTGGACGTGCTCTGGACCGAACTGCGCGACGCGTCACCGAGCGCGGCGCTGGTTACAGAAGGTCGCCTAGTGGCAGCGGGTGCTCTAGCTGACCAGGGCCGCATGGCCGATGCCGTGCGGGTACTCGAGCGCGGCTGGTCTGTTCCTAAGCGGGCACGCGATCACCACCTTCGGCGCGCATATGCGCTCGCAGATCTCTATGAGAGGTCGGGTGCTGCACCCCGGGCCCGTGAGTTATTCCGTTGGATTGCCAGCCGAAGTACTGACTTCGCTGACGTTCCCGAAAGGCTGAGATCGCTCAATTGACCGTCATGGGTCAACTGGCACCTGTCCTGCCAACGAAGTTCCCATGTCAGAGCCAAGACCTTTCGACACCATCAGGTATGTCTTGGAATTCGACCGGGTGGCTCTGATCCACTACCGGTGCACCGGTAGTGGAATTCTGTTTCCGCAAACCGTCGTGGTCGGCGTATGGTGAACCGGTGTCGTGGCAGTGCCGTCACGGCAGCTAGCCAGTCCATGATCCGGGAGAAGCCAGGTGGAACTCGAGAGTCTGTTAGGTGACGACGCTGCCTACCTGTTGGGGTACGAAGCGAAGGGAATAGCGGCCAACATGCTCTCGAGCCCAGGGCCCGACTACGTGTCCGAGGTGCTGGCCCAGACCGACCGTTCGCCACAGGTACTACGCAGCATCCAGTCACTGTTCGACCACGGCCGCCTTGGCGGAACTGGATATGTGTCGATTCTGCCAGTCGACCAGGGAATCGAGCACTCAGCGGCAGCATCGTTTGCACCCAATCCCGCCTACTTCGATCCCGCCAACATCGTGGACCTAGCCATCGAGGGCGGCTGCAACGCCGTTGCATCCACCTTTGGCGTATTGGGTGCTGTCTCAAGACGGTACGCACACAGGATCCCCTTCATCGTGAAGCTGAACCACAATGAACTTCTAACCCTTCCCAACCGTTTCGACCAGGTCATGTACGGCTCGGTGGATCAGGCCTATGACCTAGGAGCAGCAGGCGTGGGCGCCACCATCTACTTCGGGTCCGAGGAGTCCACCCGCCAGATCACAGAGGTCTCAGAGGCCTTCGCCAGGGCACACGACCTGGGCATGTTCACGGTGCTGTGGTGCTACTTGCGCAACACGGGTTACAAAGTCGACGGCGTGGACCACCACTCCTCGGCCGACCTAACCGCTCAGGCCAACCACATCGGCGTCACCATCGAGGCTGACATCATCAAGCAGAAGTTGCCCGAGGTGAACGGCGGCTACAACGCCATTCCAGGCTTTGGCAAGACCCACCCGCTCGTTTACGACGAGCTAACCAGTGACCATCCCATCGACCTGTGTCGTTGGCAGGTGGCCAACTGCTATATGGGCCGCGTGGGCCTCATCAACAGCGGCGGAGCCTCTTCGGGTGCCGGCGACCTTGCTGAGGCGGTACGAACGGCGGTCATAAACAAGCGCGCCGGAGGCATGGGCCTCATCAGCGGACGCAAGGCATTCCAGCGCCCAATAGCCGATGGCGTAGAGCTACTGAATGCCATCCAGGACGTCTATCTGGATTCCTCGGTGAGCGTGGCCTAACCACCCGCCAGAAGGTCTACAGGCTGCACCGGTGCTGTGACGAATGTTGTACAAAATGGCGAGCCCGGATCACAAGTGTTTTGGTCAAGCATGGTTATGGTTATGCCCGTGCAGGGGACGACCGGCAACGAGGCCGGAACGCCGATGGGCATGAGATGGCAGGTGGTGACGTGACCGACACGGTGGCACCCCCTGACGCACTCTCCGTAGACAAGGTCATCGTCCGCTTCGCCGGCGACTCCGGTGACGGGATGCAGCTCACCGGAGACCGCTTTACGAGTGCCAGCGCCCTATTTGGCAACGACCTGGCAACCCTGCCTGAGTACCCATCCGAGATCCGTGCCCCTGCCGGAACCCTTGCTGGTGTATCGGCCTTCCAAGTACAGATCTCCGACCACGACATCATGACGCCAGGTGACGCTCCGGACGTTCTGGTGGCGATGAATCCGGCAGCGCTCAAGTCAGACCTGTACATGCTCGTGCCCGGCGGCACCCTGATCGTGAACGCCGACGCATTTGAGGAACGCAACCTGGCAAAGGCGGGCTATGAGGACAACCCCCTGGAGGGCTCTGAACTAGATGCATACAGGCTCGTAACGGCGCCAATGACCAGCCTCACCAAGGAGGTCTGTAAAAACCTGGGAGTCAAGCCGCGCGATGCCGAACGCTCCAAGAACTTCTTCGCCCTGGGACTGGTGTCATGGATGTACAGCCGACCCTCCGAACCAACCATGGAGTGGATCGATGCCAAGTTCGCTGGCCGAGACCTGATTATCGCTGCCAACAAGGCTGCCTACGCAGCTGGCCATGCTTTCGGAGAGACCGCTGAGCTGGGCCACCAGAGAGTGGTAGTACCGGCTGCCCCTCAGGAGCCCGGCACCTACACGAACATCAACGGCAACACGGCGCTGGCATGGGGCCTAGTGGCCGCCGGTGAGCTGTCGGGACTTCCAGTGTTCCTGGGTTCATACCCGATCACGCCCGCCACCGACATCCTCCATGAACTGTCCAAGCACAAGTCATTCGGTGTCACAGCGTTCCAGGCCGAGGACGAGATTGCAGCGGCTGGTTCGGCACTGGGGGCGGCCTACGGTGGCTACCTCGGTGTCACCACGACGAGCGGTCCAGGCGTGGCACTCAAGTCCGAGACAATCAGCCTGGCAGTCAGCTTGGAATTGCCACTCGTGATTGTCGATATCCAGCGGGGTGGCCCTTCAACGGGACTACCTACCAAGACCGAGGCTGCAGACCTGCTTATGGCCATGTATGGCCGACATGGCGAAGCACCGCTGCCCGTCGTGGCGGCCAGTACCCCGTCTGATTGCTTCAATGTGGCGATCGAGGCCGCCCGCATTGCACTGACCCATCACACTCCGGTGATCTTGTTGTCCGATGGATATCTAGCCAACGGGTCCGAGCCGTGGCGCCTCCCTGAGGTGGACTCCCTCGCCCCGATTCCCGTTGAGTTCGCCACGGAGTTCAACCACACCAATGCCGACGGCGAACCCGCGTTCTGGCCCTTCCTACGCGACGAGAACCTGGTGCGCCCCCTTGCGCCCCCGGGCACACCCGACCTGATGCACCGCATCGGTGGCATCGAGAAGCAAGATGGCTCTGGAAACGTCAGTTACGACCCCCAGAACCACGCCCACATGGTTGCGGTCAGGGCCGAACGCATGGCGCTCATCGAGGTACCCGATGTGGAGGTAGTCGGCCACCCGGAAGCTGAAGTGCTGGTCGTGGGTTGGGGTTCAACCTGGGGTGCGATCACCGGCGGCGTGCGACGTCTTGTAAATGCGGGCCACAAGGTCGCCCAAGTGCACTTGACCCACCTGAACCCCTTCCCGAAGAACCTGGGTGAGGTACTAGCCCGTCACGACAAGATCCTGGTTCCAGAGATGAACATGGGTCATCTGGCACGGATGCTGCGAGCCGACTACCTCGTCGACGCTCGGCCCATCGGCAAGGTGACAGGCCAGCCGTTCACTGCTGGCGAGATTGAACAAGTTGCTCTCGGAGCCCTTGATGACTGACATGCTCGATGTTGCAATGGGCAATGTGGGTGAGGCTCCCGAAACGAGCCGATCCGACTGGCAAAGCGACCAGGAGGTCCGGTGGTGCCCGGGTTGTGGCGACTACTCGGTGCTCACCGCAATCCAACTGTTGCTGCCCGAGTTGGGGGCACGTCGGGAGAACACAGTTTTCATCTCCGGCATCGGCTGTGCGGCACGTTTCCCGTACTACATGGACACCTACGGGGTACACACCATCCACGGTCGTTCACCGGCGTTCGCGACGGGTCTCGCCATGGCCCGCCCGGACCTTGATATCTGGGTGATTGGTGGCGATGGCGACATGCTCTCGATTGGTGGCAACCACCTGATCCACGCTCTGCGACGCAACATCAACTTGAACATCTTGTTGCTCAACAACCAGATCTATGGCCTAACCAAGGGCCAGTACTCACCCACGAGTGAGATAGGCAAGGTCACCAAGTCCTCGCCGATTGGAGCGACACCGCGTCCGTTCAACCCGGTCAGCGTGGCTCTAGGTGCCGAGGCCAGCTTCGTGGCACGGACACACGACATGGACCGTAGGCACATGCAGGAGGTCTTCCGGCAGGCCTACCTGCACGACGGTGCAGCATTCGTCGAGGTCTACCAGAACTGCAACGTGTTCAACGACGGGGCATTCGGTGCGATTACCAAGAAGGTTGCCCGCGAAGACATGCTCATTGACCTCAGGCACGGTGAACCAATCCGCTTTGGTGGCGAAAACGAAAAGGGCGTAGCCCGCCGCGATGGTGGTGTCGAGATCGTCAATGTCGCCGACGTGGGAGAAGACGCTGTGCTCGTTCACGACGAGGCGCGACAAGATCCCTCCACGGCATTCTCACTTTCCCGTCTAGCCGAGGGCCCGCACACGCCTACCCCTATAGGAGTGTTCCGTGCCTGTCAGCGCGATGAGTACGGCAGGACTGTGGCAGATCAGATCGCTGAGGTGACAGCCAGCCGCGGCAAGGGCAACCTGTCGGCCCTGCTACGTTCCCAGCCCACCTGGGAGGTCTGAGCGCAACGGGCTCCGGCCCGATGCCTCCGTTATGAGTTGGGCGCTGGACTTGGATGGAGTCGTCTGGCTTGGCTCAGAGGACATCCCCGGTGCCGCCGACGCGGTGGCGCGCCTGCAGGCCACAGGTGAAAAGGTGCTGTTCGTCACCAATAACTCCGCTCGTCGAGTGGTCGACGTTGAAGCCAAGCTGGCCTCCCATGGTATTGATGCCATGGGAGGGGTGATCACCTCGGGAATGGCTGCTGCGGCATTGGTCAAGCCAGGCGAGACCGTGGTCGGTCTGTGCGGCCCTGGGGCGCGTGAGGAGTTGGAGGCCCGTGGTGCCAGGGTTGTGAGCGACGGGCCGGCAGACGCCGTCGTCGTAGGATTCCACGAGGAGTTCGATTACCGGCGCCTGACCGCCGGGGTTCAGGCGGTGCTGGGAGGAGCGCGCTTGTTGGCAACCAACGAGGACCCATCGTGGCCCGCTGAGGACGGTATTCGTCCGGGGGCCGGGGCGTTGGTTGCCGCCGTAGCAGTAGCGACGGATGCCACTCCGGTATTTGCGGGCAAGCCTCATCAGCCGATCTGTGACCTGGTGTTGGAAGCAGCCGGCCAGACTGGCACGGTTGTGGGTGACCGCCCTGATACCGACGGTCTCCTGGCGAGGGCCATGGGATGGAACTTTGCTCTGGTGCTGTCGGGAGTCATCGGTGACGAAGACATGCCCGTTGACCCGGTTCCAGATTCGGTACATGCGGACCTGGCTTCGGTAGTCGATGAGGCCCTGAGATGAGCCAGCGGCGACGTCTCGACCAGGAGATGGTGAGGCTGGGGCTTGTGGAGAGTCGTTCAGTCGCCCAGGCCGTCATCGCTGATGGCCGCGTGACCGTCGACGGCGCACCTGCATCAAAAGCTGCTCGCCTAGTGGACCCGGCACAGGCCGTTGTAGTGGCAGGCCCGCCCTCAAGGTTTGTGAGCCGCGGTGGCTTGAAGCTCGATGCGGCGCTAGAGCATTTTGGTCTGGAGGTCGATGGCCTCCGGGCGATAGATGTGGGTTCGAGTACCGGTGGGTTTACCGACTGCCTACTAGCAAACGGCGTGGAATCGGTAGTGGCCATAGATGTGGGTAGGGGGCAACTACACGAGAGCCTTCGTGCCGATCCGCGTGTCGATGCTCGCGAACGCACCAACATACGGTCAGTTGATCCTGCCGCCGTGGGAGCTCCCTTCGAATTGTTGGTTGCTGACCTCTCATTCATCTCCCTGAGGATTGTGATGGCCGACCTGTTCGCACTAGTGAGTGACGACACCCCGATGGTGCTTCTCGTGAAGCCCCAGTTTGAGGCCGGAAAGCCCGAAGTTGACCGTGGCAGCGGCGTCATCCGTGACCCTGAAGTCTGGGAAAGGGTGCTTACAGAGGTCGAACGGTCGATTTGTGGCCACGGAGCCGCCATCATGGAGGGCATGGTCTCTCCGATCACAGGTGCCGACGGGAACGTCGAGTTCTTCGTGCACGTGATGAGCGGCGCGACGCCTTCGTTCGATCCGGCGGTACTGGTTGCTGAGGCACTCGACCTGACCGGTGAGGGAGGTTCCTGATGGCGGTCGTGGGCCTTGTAGTGCACGAGGATCGGGAGGCTGCTGTAGAACAAGCCGATGTGTTGGCAGCTCGCCTTGGAGACGAGGGTCACGAGATCCGCCGTTCAGGCGAGGAGGGCTTTGGAACTGGTGGAGTGGGGGACCTTGACCTGGTGGTGAGTCTTGGGGGTGACGGCTCTATCTTGCGGGCGGTGAGCCTGCTCGACGGTGGGGCAGTACCGGTTCTGGGCGTCAACTTCGGGCACCTCGGTTACCTGACTGCCGTTGAACCCGAGGATGCCGTCGCTGCAGTGGCGAGCACTCTGGCCGGCGATCACGGGATCGAGGAACGCATGATGCTGCAGGTGGAACTGCAGCGGCCCGACGGAACGTGTGTAGCCATCGACCACGCCCTAAACGAGGTTGTGGTGGAGCGCACCGCAGCCAGCCAGACAGTTCGACTGGGTGTGTGGCTGGACGGCGACTTTTTCACCTCGTACGCGGCTGACGGAATAGTCGTGGCCACCCCTACAGGATCGACCGCGTACGCATTCTCTGCCCGTGGGCCGATCGTGGATGCCCTGCACCGTTCGATCCAGGTGACGCCGGTTTCTCCACACATGCTTTTTGACAGGACTTTGGTATTGAACCCCACGAGCGAGGTTCACCTTGAGGTACTGGGTGATCGCTCAGCGACAGGCACAGTCGATGGCAGGTCGCTCGGTGGTCTTGGACCGGGTGACCAGGTGGTGTGCAGGGTCTCTGACAGGGTGGCCCAGTTGGTCACGTTCGGCAGGCGCGACTTCGAGCAGTTACTCAAGACCAAGTTCGGCCTCGAGGATCGTTAGGGGCCCGACACACGGAGTTCGAAATTCCCAGTCCTGGAGGTCACCCAATAGTGTCCCAGGTGCGTGAGAGGATGCTTGCGTGCTGTTGGAGATGCATGTCACAGACCTAGGGGTTATAGAGGAGGTCTCTATCCTTTTCGGCCCTGGGCTTACCGCTGTTACAGGCGAGACCGGGGCTGGCAAGACCCTCATCGTGGGAGCTATCGAGTTGTTGCTGGGTGGTCGTGCCGACCCCTCCATGGTGCGGCCTGGGGCTGACGAGGCCGTGGTCGAAGGTCGCTTCCTCACTGGCGATGATGAGATTCTCATACGCCGGGTGGTGCCACATGAGGGCCGCAGTCGCGCCTACCTCGATGGGCAACTGGCCACCGCCTCCGCCCTCGCCGATCTGGGCTCCTGTCTCGTCGACCTCCACGGCCAGCATGCCCACCAGAGCCTGCTCGCCGGCCCAGCACAGCGGGCGGCGCTGGACCGCTTTGGCGGTGTTGACTTGGCTCCCCTGCATGCGACACTCGAGGCCCTTGCCACCATTGACACCGAGCTGGAGTCGGTGGGTGGAGATGAACGAGCAAGGGCGCGCGAGATCGACCTGTTGCGCTACCAGGTGGCTGAACTAGACGATGCCGCTATCGAGGATCCCGACGAAGACGACCGTCTTGCATCCGAGGCAGCGATCCTGGCCGATGCCGGTGCCCATCGTGAAGCCGCCGGAGCCGCGCTGGCTCTGCTGGATGGTGATGGCCCTGTCTCCGAAGCCCTTGCAGTTGCATTGGGCCACCTAGCCGAGCGGTCACCGTTCTCGGGCTTGGTCGATCAACTGTCCGGCTTGGGGGCCGATTTGGCCGATCTGTCGGGGGCGTTGCGGTCATTGGCCGAGACCGTCGAAGAAGACCCGGTTCGCCTCGACGAGGTGGGGGAGCGTCGGCGCCTGTTGGCTGAACTTCGCCGCAAATACGGCAACAGCCTGGTCGAGGTCATGGACTACCACAGTGAGGTGGCTGAACGCCTTGCCAGCTTGTTGGATCACGACGCTAGGGCAGCAGTGCTTGATGCCGAAAGGGTTGCGGCCGAGGCTGCCCGTAGGGCTGCTGCCAACGTTGTTCGTGATGCCAGACGTCGGGCCGCTCCCGACCTGGCGGCACGTATTGAGTCCCACCTCCATGAGTTGGCAATGCCGACTGCATCCATGGGCGTGTCCGTTGAAGGTGAGGCTGGCGATGACGTAGTGCTCTTGTTGGCTGCCAATTCAGGGGCGCCACTGCTGCCACTTTCAAAGGTGGCATCAGGTGGCGAGTTGGCCAGGGCAATGTTGGCGGTACGCCGGGTGCTGACAGTGTCTCCCCCCACGCAGGTGTTTGACGAGGTAGATGCAGGTATTGGCGGTGAGGTGGCCCATGCCGTAGGTGCCTCGCTGGCTGAGTTGACTGCACAGAGCCAGGTGCTGGTGGTGACCCACCTAGCCCAAGTGGCTGCCTATGCCCACAACCAGATCGCTGTAACCAAGTATGACGACGGCGAGACGGCTGTGGCCAACGCCACCGTGCTGAGTGATGAGGAGCGGGTGGTCGAGTTGTCTCGGATGCTCTCGGGCTCACCTGAGAGTGGAACCGCACGAGACCATGCTGTCGAGTTGCTTGTGGCTGCATCTGTGTCGCGCGACGCATGACCGGCGACAGCAGCTTCTTCCAGACCTGTCGCGTTTGTTCGCACTCCCGCGGGTAGATTGGGTTCCCGTGACGAAACACATCTTCGTGACGGGCGGCGTTGCCAGTTCGCTCGGTAAGGGCCTGACTGCCGCCTCTCTGGGCCGCCTCCTCAAACAGCGTGGCCTCAGCGTCGTCATCCAGAAGTTGGACCCATACATCAATGTGGATCCAGGCACGCTTAACCCGTTTGAGCACGGTGAGGTCTTCGTGACCGACGATGGCGGAGAGACAGACCTTGATCTAGGGCACTATGAGCGCTTCATCGACGAGAATCTGACCCGCGACTCCAACGCCACCTCCGGCTCCATCTACTCGGCAGTCATCGCTGCAGAGCGCAGGGGCGAATACCTGGGACGTACCGTGCAGGTCATTCCCCACATCACCGACGAGATCCAGCGTCGGATCCGGATGCTCACCGGTGAATCCGTCGACGTGGTTATCACCGAGGTGGGAGGCACGGTCGGAGACATTGAGATCCTGCCGTTCCTCGAGGCCATTAGGCAGTTCCGCCTGGATGCCGGTGAGGGAAACGTCTGCTATGTACACGTGACACTGGTTCCCTACATCGCGCCTTCGGGTGAGCATAAGACCAAGCCAACACAGCACTCGGTCTCAGAACTACGTAGTGCCGGCATCCAACCCCATGCCATCGTGTGCCGCAGTGATGAGCCCATCAGCGATGACCTGGAGCGCAAGATTTCAAGACTCTCAAACGTGCCGTTTGATGGCGTTGTGAACGCTCCAGATGCTGGCAGCCTCTACGAGATTCCCCTGGTGCTCCACGATGAGGGCCTCGACGACTACCTCTGTGGTGTCCTAGGAATAGATGCTGGCCCACCCGACTTGGCTGATTGGACGGCACTTAGCCAGCGGGTGGTCGAGGCGACTACGCCTGTACGCATAGGCCTCATCGGCAAGTACGTGAGTCTGGTCGATGCCTACCTGTCGGTTGTCGAGTCACTTAACCATGCGGGCATCCACCACGGTGCCCATGTCAACATCGACTGGATCCAGGCTGAAGATGTCGAGGGCCTGCTAGCCGAAAACCGCCTGCGCGACCTAGATGGCATCGTGATCCCCGGTGGCTTCGGTGAGCGTGGCATCGAGGGCAAGATCGCTGCTGCCGGCTTTGCCCGAGAAAATGACATTCCCTGCCTGGGTCTCTGCCTTGGTCTGCAGTGCATGGCAGTCGAGTTCGCGAGGAACGCCTTGGGCCTCGAGGGTGCGCATTCGAGCGAGTTCAACCCGGCTACACCACATCCCGTGATCGACCTCATGGAGTCTCAGCGCGACGTGACCGATCTGGGTGGAACCATGCGCCTGGGAGCCTACGTGGCACAGTTGCGGCCCAGCTCCAAGGTGGCTGAGATCTACGGAGAAGAAGTTGTATCTGAGCGGCATCGGCACCGCTACGAGTTCAACCCTCGTTATCGGGAGCGCTTTGACGGCACCGGCTTTGTGTGCTCCGGTGAGTCACCCGATGGTCGTCTCGTCGAGTTCGTGGAACTCAACGACCATCCGTTTTGGGTTGGTACTCAGGCCCACCCTGAGTTCAAGAGTCGCCCCGACCGCCCTGCCCCGCTGTTCAGGGCGTTCATCGAGGCCGCATTGCTTAGGGCTGAAGGCCGCAATCCACAGCTGCTCCAACTCGATGAGGTCGACGTCGGGACAGCTGGCTGACCGTGGGCCTCTGGGGCCTCGTGGGCCGGCTCCCGCACCTGGCCCGCCGCTTCTTCGCTTCGCTCAGGTCTGGTGGGCTGTCGGAAGTCGACGCAACCTGGGCCGAGTCGCACCTGATTCCAAGCGAGGTCGACCTGTGGCGCTGTCTGTCGAATCCAGATCAAAGACACCTGGTCAAGGTGGCTCGCGATGTGGTCAGAGAGCTGGGTGAGACCGAGCGGCCCGTTGTGGCTGCAGCACTGCTGCACGACGTGGGCAAGTTGAGTTGTGGGTTGGGTACCTGCGGGCGGGTGGTTGCGACTCTGGTTATCGCTGGCACCTCGCGTTCGAAGCTTGAGACCTGGGCTGAGGGCAACAATTTCACGGGTCGCATAGGTCGCTACTTCTGCCATCCCGAGCTGGGCGCCGTGATGCTCGAGGCTGCCGGTAGCGACCCTTTCACCGTCACATGGGCTCGCGAGCACCAGATGTCATTATCAAGGTGGAGTGTCGACAGGAAGCTTGGTGGGGTGCTGGCAGACGCCGACAGGTAGTCAGGCGGGGAGAAGTCCCAGATTGGTCTTGGCCCTTCCCACGGTGGCCGACGCTACTTGGCGTGCTTTGTCGGCACCGACTGCCAGAAGTCGGGCTGTTTCAGCCGGGTCAGATGCAAGGTCGCGGTAGCGCTCCTGAATGGGGTGGAGTGCCTCGATGAGGGCTTCAGCCGTAGCGGCCTTGAGGTCGCCGTAGCGTTCGATGCCCTCAGTTGCCTGCTGGGGTGTCTGGTTGGTGGCCGCTCCCAGGATGGAAAGCAGATTTGACACTCCAGGCTTCTCAGCCGGGTCAAAGCGCACCTCGCTGCCGCTGTCGGTGACCGAGCGCTTGATCTTCTTCTCGATCGTGGATGGGTCATCGAGTACGCCGATGGTGCCCTGGGGGCTCTCATCGGACTTGGACATCTTGGAGGTTGGGTTCTGGAGGTCCATGACCCTGGCACCAGTCGGTGGGACGACTGCCTCTGGGACGACGAAGGTCTCGCCGAAGCGGTGGTTGAAACGGATGGCGATGTCGCGTGTGAGTTCCACATGCTGGCGCTGGTCCTCGCCTACGGGCACCTGGTCCGTGTCGTAGAGCAAGATGTCAGAAGACTGCAGAGCTGGGTAGGTGAAGAGGCCACCGGACACGAACGAGGCGCTTTCTGATTTGTCCTTGAACTGGGTCATGCGGCGCAGTTCACCGAAGGCAGCGGTGCATTCCATCATCCAGGCACATTCGGTGTGTTCGTGCACGTGGCTCTGCACGAACACGGTGCAGCGTTCGGGGTCGAGGCCCACTGCAAAGAGAACCTGGGCCAGCGAGAGGGTGTCAGCAAGCAGTTCCTCGGGGTCATGGGGAACAGTGAGGGCGTGGAGGTCGACGACGCAGTAGACGGCATCGGTTTCATCTTGGAGGGCAACCCAGTTGTTGAGTGCTCCGAGCAGGTTTCCTAGGTGTACGTCACCGGTGGGCTTGATGCCCGAGAAGACCCTTGCCATGGCCGGTCAGGGTACCGGTGTTGAGCGGGGGTGGATGGGATCGCTCAGCCAAAGCAGCCGGCGTTGTCCTGTGTGTTGAAGATGTATTCCATGAGATCGGCTGTGCCCGTGCCGAACTGGGCGTTGATGTTGGCATTGCCACGCANNGCANGGATGTACTCACTGTGCAGGCCGCTGCAGTCNGGTATGGAGGCCAGGNTGTCGATAAAGGCCTTGTAGTCCCANCCGTACTTGTTCATCCAGTAGGGCGGNCGGGTAGTGGTGGTTACTGGTNCTGGNGCACGGGTNGTNGATGGTGCCTCTGATTCACNGGTCCAAAGGANCTGGCTGCCGATGGCTATGGCNATGAGTGCAGCGAAGGCAAANNCCAGAAACTGGATGACTGGTCGGGGGATGCTGCCGCTGCTGGGAATGGCCACNAAGNGAGGCTACAGCCANCANCAGATCGANAAAATCCGGTGGTGGTGTCCATCAGGTGATGGGGGCGACGGCCTAGGGTCTTGGCCGTGAGCGTCACGGTTACGACCCCGGTCTACGAGGGCCCCTTTGACCTGTTGTTGAACCTCATCTTGCGTGAAGAAGTTGAGCTCTACGAGGTTTCCTTGTCGGCGATTGTCGACGCGTACTTGATGGAGTTAGAAAACCTAGGTGCCTGCGACCTGGAGGTTACGACCGAGTTTCTACTCATTGCGGCGATCCTCCTGGAGCTCAAGACCAGACGTCTGTTGCCTACCGATGACCGGTTCGACATGGACGACGAGTTTGGCCTATGGGAGGAACGCGACCTGCTACTAGCGCGGTTGCTGGAGTGCAAGACCTTCAAGGATGCTGCCATTCAGTTGCGTCGCCTAGCTGAGTATGCGTCACTGTCGTGGCCTAGGAGGGCTGGTCTGGAGGACGAATTCTTACATCTTGCGCCTGACCTGTTGGCAGGGGTGTCACCGGTCGACCTTCGTGAAGCTGGCCGACGTGCATTGGCCCCCAAGCCGGTGTTCCACATCGACACTGAACACATTGCTCCCATTAGAGAGAGCGTGGCCGATGCAGTACGCGAGATGGTCGACATCATTCCCCATGAGGGAACGGTCACGTTCAAAAGCCTCACTGAGGGAATGGTCAACCGAATCGCGATCGTGGTGCGGTTCTTGGCAGTGCTGGAGCTGTTCAAGCAGGGACTGGTTGAGATCGACCAGGCCGAGACGTTCGGCGACATCCATGTTAGATGGCTGCCTGATGCCGACCTGGCTGAGATCGACCTGATCGACGCGTACGAGGGCTGATCCGGTGGGCAACGAGGCGACGCATGGCGAAGGCCACGACATAAGGCAGGCGGTCGAAGCCATCCTGATGGTTTCAATCGATCCAGTGGCACCGAACCTGTTGGCGCAGTTGATGGAGCTGCCCACGAAGAAGGTGGAGGCCATCTGCGCGTCGCTGGCCGAAGAGTACGAGGCCGAGGGACGCGGGTTTGTACTTCTCCGAGTGGGTGGCGGTTATCGCTTCCAGAGCCATCCCGCCCAGGCCGCTTGGGTGGAGCGCTTCGTTCTAGAGGGCCAACACAGCCGCTTGACGTCGGCAGCACTGGAGACACTTGCGATCGTGGCCTACAAACAACCCATCTCACGCAACCAGGTGTCAGCCATCAGGGGAGTCGACGTTGACACCGTGATTCGCACTCTGCAACAGCGCGGCTACATAGAGGTGGTAGCCACTGATCCAGGGCCCGGCAACGCCCTCATGTTCGGCACCACCCAAGAGTTCCTCGAGAGCATGGGCATTGACAAGGTGTCTGACTTGCCTTCACTTGGCGACTTTGTACCGGGCCCCGAGATCGTTGAAGCCCTGGAGAGAGGTTTGCTTGCCGACCCTGATGTGATCGTGTTGGAGACCGACGCTGCGGGTGATGCGGTACCGGAGGGCGGAGAGGCTGACAGCGTCTCCGACGCCGAGGTTCCGGTCGACGACCGCTCGTAGTCATGGTCGAAGACGGCAGGCTCAACGAGCAGGAGCCAGTTGAGGATGTGCGCCTGCAGAAGGTACTGGCCAGAGTTGGTTTTGGTAGTCGCCGCAAATGTGATGACCTGATCGCCGCTGGGCGCGTGACCGTCAACGGCGAGGTAGCGGTATTGGGTCGACGGGTGGATCCCGAATCGGCTCTGGTGGCCGTAGATGGAGCTCCGATCGGAGTACGTCCGGGCCTCGTCTACTTCCTGCTCAACAAGCCGCTCGGGGTGGTGACGACTGCTGACGACCCGCAGGGTCGGCCCACCGTTGTCAACCTGGTGCCCGATGAGCCCAGGGTGTTCCCTGTGGGACGCCTGGATGCCGACACGGAAGGGCTCTTGCTTCTCACCAACGATGGTGAGTTGGCGCACCGCCTGACGCATCCGTCCTACGGGGTGGAAAAGGAGTACATCGCCGAGGTCGTGGGATCCCCCAGCCGGGCGACCCTTCGGTCTTTGAGGGAGGGCGTGGAGTTGGATGACGGCATGACAGCCGAGGCCAGGGCATCGTTGATGGACAAGTCAGTGATCAAGTTGACCATCCACGAGGGCCGCAACCGGCAGGTCCGGAGAATGTGCGAATCCGTCGGTCATCCGGTGGTACGCCTGGTCCGTGCCCGCGTGGGGCCGATTGCTGACCGGTCTCTAGCCCCGGGTTCACATCGCGAGCTAACCGTTGAGGAGTTGCGCTCTCTGGAACAGGCGGTAGCTGACAAACCGGGCCGATAGCGGGTAGACCGACCGGTAGCATCGACTGCTATGGCATCCCACCCGCATGCAGCCCCGACGCGACCAGACTTCTCAGGAACCATGTCGTGAGTGGGCGCGCGACCGTCGTGGGCGTGGGTCTCATCGGGGGATCGATCGGCCTAGCTCTTCGCCAGCGTGGCTGGCATGTGAGCGGTGTCGACAGTGGCCAGGCATGCCTTGCAGCGGCCTTGGAGATGGGTGTCATCGACTCGGCTGGTTGGGATCCGACAGCGGAGATGACCTTTGTGGCCACTCCGGTGGTACATATCGCCGACGCTGTCCATGAGGCGCTCACCGCCTCACCTGAGGGGCTCGTAACCGATGTGGGCAGCGTGAAGGTTCCCGTGGTGTCTGCTGTGGAAGACCCTCGCTTTGTAGGAGGCCACCCTATGGCAGGCTCGGAACAGGACGGCCTGGAGGGGGCCTACGCGGAGATGTTCGTGGATACCAACTGGGTTCTAACCCCTGGCACCGGTACCGACGATGCAGCGTTTGCCAAGGTACGTGCGACGGTCACCTCTCTAGGGGCTGAGGTGGTGACTCTGTCCCCAGATCGACATGATGCGCTCGTGGCCCTGGTGTCACATGTGCCTCACCTGACTGCTGCCACGCTCATGGGCCTGGCAGCCGAACGCTCCGAGGAGCATTACGCCGTTTTGCGTCTGGCTGCCGGGGGATTCCGTGACATGACAAGGGTGGCTGCGGGGCACCCGGGCATTTGGCCTGACATCTGCACCGAGAACAGCCATGCCATCTCCGAGGTGCTCGATGACCTGATCACAGCACTGGGTGCTGTCCGCAGCGAGGTGCTCGACTCGGATCGTGAGGGTCTGTTGGAGCGCCTCGAGACTGCTAGGTCGGCCCGGGTGAGCCTGCCGACGGGAGCACCACGGCCATCTGAGTTGGCTGAGGTGCGGGTGCCCATCCCGGACCGACATGGCGAGATCGCGGCTATCGCCACGCTGGCAACAGAACTAGATGTGAACATCTACGACTTGGAGATCGCCCATTCTGGTGAAGGAGACCGAGGTGTTGTGCTGCTCATCGTCGAGATGGGTCTCGTTGAGCGCCTCAAGGGTGGACTAATGGCCAAGGGCTACAGGCCTACCTCTGGCCCACTGACGTGACAGCCATCACCGTCGCACCTGGCGAGTCTCTCACCGGTCGCCTCTCAGTGCCCGGCGACAAGTCCATCTCGCATCGGGTGGTGATGTTGGCCGCCATGGCCGACGGTACCTCTGAAGTAGTGGGCTTGAGTGACGGGGCCGACGTGGCCAACACGCTTTCCATCATCGAAGCACTGGGTGCAGGGGTGGAAGTGGCCGATGAGGTGGTACGGATAACCGGTGGTTGCCTGAGGCCCGCCGGGAGGTCGTTGCACGTGGGCAACTCCGGAACGGCCATGCGCCTACTTTCGGGAATGTTGGCCGGCCTTGCCTTCACCTCGGAACTCGATGGCGACGAATCGATCAGGCGGCGCCCCATGGGCAGGGTCATCGATCCGCTTCGGGAAATGGGGGCCACCATCTCCGGTGTTGATGGTTCAACGCTGGCACCACTCACGATCGATGGTGGTGGCCTGCACGGCATTGAGTATGTGACACCCATGGCGAGTGCTCAGGTGAAGGGATGCGTCCTATTCGCAGGCCTGTCGGCTACTAGCCCTACAACAGTCGTTGAGTCAGCGCCTACGCGCGCCCACACCGAGGAACTCATGGCGGCCTCAGGGATTGAGGTGACCATGGGTTCAGGCAGTGTCACCGTGCAGCCGGGCCGGCCTGCTCCGTTGGCGCACCGGGTTGCGGGCGACCCCTCACAGGCCGCCTTCTGGGCGGTGGCTGCTGCAGTCGTTGCGGGTTCTGAGGTAATAGTCGAGAACGTGTACGCAGGCCCGGTGCGTACCGGGTTCGTGAACGTGCTCGCCCGCATGGGTGCCGACATCACCCACGACCTCGGTACGGGCGACCTGACCGTTCGAGCGTCAGACCTGGAGGGCACCGTAGTAGAGGCCACTGAGGTGCCCGGCCTCGTCGACGAGGTACCGGTGCTGGCTGTGGCAGCCGCCTGTGCTGATGGAGAGACACGCTTTTGCGGGGTAGGGGAGTTGCGTGTCAAGGAGACCGACCGTCTCGCAACCACCACTTCGGAGTTGGGTGCCATGGGAGCGCGGGTGACCATCGAGGGCGATGACTTGGTGGTCAGTGGTGGGTCGCTCAGGGGCACCGAGGTCGATTCCCACGGAGACCACCGGATTGCAATGGCGTGCGCGGTGGCGGCGCTCGTGGCTGAGGGGCCTACGGTCGTGTCAGGCTGGGAGGCCGTGGACACCAGTTACCCGTCTTTCGAGCATGACCTCGAGAGCCTTCGGACATGAGCGACATGCGGGTCATCGCCATCGACGGTCCGGCCGGTTCAGGAAAGTCCACGGTGGCACGTGGTGTGGCTGACCGCCTCGAGCTTGCCTACTTGGACACAGGCGCCATGTATAGGGCGGTGGCGTGTGCGGCACTTCGGCGTGACGTGGATCCAGCCGACACGGAGGCGGTGATCGATGTAGCCCGCAGTATCGACCTGGACCTGACACGTGACGCATGTGTAGTCGATGGCGTGGATGCCACTGCCGACATCAGGGGACCTGAAGTGACTGGTGCCGTAAGTGTGGTGGCCGCGAATCCCGGGGTACGGATCGAGATGGTGGCCCGTCAGCGAGCCTGGGCTGCAGAGCGGGGCGGTGGAGTCATGGAGGGGCGCGATATCGGCTCGGTGGTATTCCCCGATGCGACCCTGAAGGTCTACCTGACCGCTTCTGCCGAGGTCAGGGCGAGGCGTAGGGCTGGTGAGGCGAGTGGCCAGGATGTGGCAGAGGTTGGAGCCGACATTGAACGGCGTGATGCTGCTGATTCCGGGCGCGAGATGAGTCCTCTCGTGGAGGCGCCTGGAGCGGTGGTTGTAGACACCTCAGACCTTGGTGTCGCCGAGGTAGTCGACCTGGTTGTGGGGATGCTTCCGTGAGCAGCCATCTGGGACACGAGTTGGGTCCATGGGAGAGGTTCAACTACCGCCTCTTTTGGTCGCTTTTGTGGATCATCACCAAGGTCTGGTTCAGGTTCTCGATCGTCGGCAGGGAGAACCTGCCAGCCACCGGGGCGTACATCTTGGCACCGGTGCACCGCTCGTATCTGGACACACCAGTGGGAGGCATGGTGACGGCGAGGCGTCAGCGTTTCTTGGGCAAGGAGTCACTTTGGCGCAACTGGTTCCTCGGCAGATTTCTCACGATTGTGGGCGGGTTCCCCGTGGAGCGAGGCACGGCCGACCGGGCAGCGTTGCGGGCTTGCCAGGACGTGTTGGAACGGGGAGAGCCTTTGGTGATGTTTCCCGAAGGGACCCGTCAGTGGGGGAAGGTCGTCGAAGCCGACAAGATGCACGACGGACCAGCTTTCGTGGCTGCCCGGGCCGGAGTCCCGATCGTGCCGATGGGTATTGCCGGGACCGACCACGCCATGCCACCTGGCACGAGGTGGATCAAGCCTGTCAAGGCCGTGATGGTGGTGGGTGAGCCGATTCCTGCACCGCCCGTCGAGGGACGGGTGCCACGACGGGTAGTTAGCGACTTGACAGAGCAGGTCAGGCGGGGGATCCAGGCTGCCTACGACGATGCGCTGCGTCTGCGTGGCCAGCCGCCCCTGGAGTTTCCGAACTAGTTGCGCTCTGTGGGAGTAAGGGTTTCAAGGGCATTTGAGGCGTCTATGGCCCGGTCGTTGAGGTGGGATGTGGGCTGTGGTGCCCCGTAGCCCAGGCCGGCAAAGCCTCGTAAGGCTGAAAGCAGGTCGCGCATGCTGCGAGGTGGTGGGAAGTACTCGTCCTCGTCGATGTGGCTCACGGTTGTCACACCGTTAGTGGGGGAGAGGGCTGCCAGGACTGCCTCTACAACCTCTTCGGGGGCTGATGCACCGGCAGTCACCCCGACGGTTCCAGTCAGGTCGTCGGGAAGGTCGGTTGCTCGGTTGATCCAGACGATACGTTCGCAGCCCGCTTCCTCGGCCAACTTCACGAGTGCCCGGGTGTTTGAGCTGTTGGTGGAGCCGATGATGACGATGGCATCGCACTCATCGACCAGGTTGAGTAGCGCTCCCTGACGGTTGGTGGTGGCAAAGCAGAGGTCGCTCCGCCCTGGCGACCAAAGTTCGGGCCAGCGTTCGGCGGCGGCGGCAAGTACACCTTCCCAGTCGCGGTGGCTGAGTGTGGTCTGGGCCAGGATGGCAACCTTGTCGCCCAGGTCGCCGATGTCGTCAATGTCTTCGGGATGTTCGACGCGATGCACCGAGTCGGGGGCCACAGCGATGGTCCCCTCAGTCTCCTCGTGACCGGCATGGCCCACGTAGACGATCTGGTAGTCCTTGGCGGCCCTGGTGCGAACCTCGTGGTGGACCTTGGTGACCAGCGGGCACACGGCGTCGACGGTGTAGCCGGCTACCTCGTGGGCCGCTTCCACCACCTCAGGGGGTGAGCCGTGCGCAGAGAGCATGACCGGGGCACCTCGGGGAACCTCGGAGATGTCGTTGACGAAGACCACACCCATAGCTTCGAAGCGCTCCACGACCAGTTTGTTGTGGACTATTTCGTGGTAGCAGTAGACGCGTTCGTCAAAGGCCCGCACCATCCAGGCCAGTGCCTTGATAGCCATCTCCACGCCGGCGCAAAAGCCGCGCGGCTCGGCCAGCAGCACGCGGTCGATCTCCACTCACGGGACCCTACCGCCCACTGGGGAACGGGCCCTGACAGCGCGTCGGTAGCCTGATGGCATGTCGACCCCCGTGGTCGTCGCCGTTACCCCTGATTCTCCTGCAGACCGAGCTGGGGTGGTCAGCGGCGACCTGATCCTCTCAATCAACGGTGCCGTGCCGCGTGACGTCATCGAGTACCAGTTGCTCGTAGACGAGCCATCGGTTTGCCTGGACGTTGAATCAGGTGGCCTTTCCCGGGAGTTGTCGGTTGAGAAGGCCGCAGGCGAACCTCTGGGCATAGAGGTGGACTCAGCTCTCTTCGACCGGGTTCGCACCTGTGACAACCACTGCGAGTTCTGCTTCGTCTACCAGTTGCCCAAGGGGCTGCGTCCCAGCTTGTACGTCAAGGATGATGACTACCGGCTGTCATTTCTCTACGGCAACTTCACCACGTTGACCCGTTTTACCGAGATTGACCTTGAACGGGTGGTCACCGAACGTCTCAGCCCGCTGTACGTGAGCATCCACGCAACCGATCCCGGTAAGCGTGCCGAGATGCTGCGCAACCGCCGGGGTGCCACAAGCTTGCGTTGGCTGCAGGTGCTGTTGGCGGAGGGAATAGAGGTGCATGGCCAGGTGGTGGTCTGCCCTGGGCTGAATGACGGTCTATGGCTGGAGGACACCTTGGCCGGGGTGGCCGACTGCTACTCGGAGCTGGCTTCGTTGGCAGTTGTGCCACTGGGTGTGAGCGACCACACCACCGAGGCGCGCATGCGAGCCCACACCATTGAAGAAGCAGCAGCCGTAGTGGACACGGTTGCAGCGTGGCAGGAGTATTTCCTAGCGCTACTGGGCCGCCGTTTGGTGTTTGCTGCCGACGAGTACTTCTTGCTCGCCGATCGCCCGTTTCCCCCGGCTGACACCTACGGCGAGTTCGACATGTACGAGGACGGAATCGGTATGGCCCGGGCCTTTGAGATGGAGTTCGCAGGCGAAGGAGCGGAGCGTGAAGCACCATCGGGGTTCTTCGCATCCGTTGACGGGGCTCCCGCCGGGGGCTACCGGGCGCCCCGAACCGCCGAGGGCGCCACGCCAGTTCGCCTGGGTCCGCGGCCCGATGCCCCTGTGACTGTGTTAACCGGCGAGTTGGGTGCGAAGGTGATTGCCCCGATCATCGAGACCTTCTGGCATGACGATGTGGAAGTGTTGGCCGTTGAGAACCGCTTCTTCGGGGGCAACGTGGGGGTTACTGGCCTACTCGTGGGCGGGGATCTGGCCCGGGTGCTGGCCGACGTGCCTGAGGGGCGCCGCTACCTGCTTCCCGACGTGTGTCTAAGTGGTGGACGTTTTCTGGACGGCATGGTTCCAGCTGACCTGCCACGGCCGGTAGAGGTAGTGGCCACAGACGGGGCTGCACTGCGCAGCGCTCTCGCAGGTGTGGCGCCAATGGAGGTGGTCCTGTGAAGCCGACCGTGGCGATTGTGGGACGCCCCAATGTGGGCAAGTCCACACTTTTGAACCGCATCATTGGAAGGCGTGAAGCCATTGTGGAGGAACGTCCCGGCGTGACCCGTGACCGCAAGGAGGTAACGGCCAATTGGCGTGGTCATGAATTCACTCTCGTCGACACAGGTGGCTGGATGGTCGGCGGCGATTCCCTTGACGACAAGGTCAGCCGCCAGAGTGAGGCAGCCATAGAGGCCGCCGACGTGGTGCTGTTCGTGGTTGACGCCACTGTGGGTGTCACTGACGACGACAACCGGGTGGCAAGGCTCCTACGTCCCCGTGCCGATTCGGTGATCGTGGTTGCCAACAAGGTCGACGATGCCAGCCACGAGGCATTCATCTGGGATCTGTTGTCCTTCGGCCTGGGCGATCCCGAGCCGGTGAGCGCGATACATGGGCGCAACACTGGCGACATGCTGGACCGGCTCGTCAGCCTGTTGCCAGAAGAAGACAAACCCATCGAGGTGATCGACGAGTCAGACAATGTCGTTGGTGTAGCCATCGTGGGGCGCCCCAATGTGGGCAAGTCCACGCTGTTCAACCGCCTCATCGGTGAGGACCGTTCGGTGGTCCACGATCAGCCCGGTACGACACGTGATTCGGTCGACACCATTGTGGACTCAGACAAGGGACCGGTGCGCTTTATTGACACGGCCGGCATGCGACGTAAGGCCCGCATAGATGAGGAGACCGAGTACTACTCACTGGTGCGTGCCCTCAAGTCACTGGACACGGCCGATGTGGCACTGCTTGTCATCGACGCCACCCAAGGAGTCACCCATCAGGACCAACGCCTGGCCGAGCGGGTCGACGCTGCTGGATGTCCGATCGTGGTGTTGTTGAACAAGTGGGACTTGTGTGATGCGGAGGCGCGAGCGGATGTGACTGAGCAGGTCGGCCAGAAGTTGCATTTTGTGGGGGAGGCCCCTGTCATCAAGATCAGTGCCATCTCAGGTAAGAACGTCATGCGCCTGTGGCCAGCCTTGTCAGCAACCATCGAGGGCTATCAGACCCGCATTCCCACACGGCGGGTGAATGACGTGGTGAGGGCTGCCCAGGCAGCACACCCGGCGCCGGCAGGGGCACGCATCCTTTATGCCACCCAGGGTGCTACCGATCCACCCACGTTCACGCTTTTCGCTAACCATGAGGTGCCCAGGACGTGGTTGCGCTATTTGGAGCGAAAGCTGCGTGAGGACCTGGAGCTTGGTACAACGCCGATCAAGTTGAGGGTCCGTCGACGCTCTGAGTGACATTGGGTGCCCACCCGGGGTGGTGACAGGTCTGCTGCGAGGGTGATAAAGGGCGTCGATCATGATGCGGGAGTACGATGGTGTCGGATGCGCACCCCGGTTTTGGTCCTCGCGGGCATCGTTTGTCTGACAGCCACTTTCGGTTGGGTGCGCTCTGCGCGTCACCGCTACCGCCTGGTGCGTCGTATCGACATGGAGGCGGCCCCCGATGCCTACACGCTGGCGTGGTCTACGTTTCGCAAGGAAACCCACTCTGCGATTCTGTACGGCCTGCTGAGCTTGGCAGCCTTCGTTACAGCATTCGCCGATGCCGAGGTGGTGTTCGCCCTCGTTGCCATCCCTGCGATGGTGTCAACTGTGTGGGCACGCAACGGCGTGCGCGAGGTCCGTATGGCACGCCAACGGATCGACATTGAGAGGCGTGCCCAGGAGGCCCTTGATCAGGAAGAGTTGGCGCCTAAGGCGTGGGCTGCCCGTCTGGCACCTGACGAGTTGCCTGAGTATTCCGGTTTTGAGGTCGGCAAGGTCTACCAGGCTGGTACGGGGCTCATGGCTGGTGACTTTTTTGATGTCTTCAAGGCTGCCCCTACACGCTTGGCCGTGGTCATCGGTGATGTGGCGGGGCATGGCATTGAGTCCTCGATCACTGCCTTTCAGGCCAAGTACCTGTTGCGCACTTTCCTGGCACAGTTCCGCGACCCGGCCCAGGCCCTTGAGGAGTTGAATCGCCAGATGGCTTCGGTTGACCGCTCCGAGGAGTTCATCTCGCTCGTGGTGCTGGTGTTTGACACCGAGGCCGAGTCACTGCGTTATGCCTCAGCCGGCCACCCAGCGACATTCCTGTGGCATGAACGCGAAGTGCGACCGCTGCGCTCCACCGGGCCGCTATTGATGCTCGACCCGCAGGGTTCGTATTTCAGCCGTGAGATTCCACTGGAGCGCGATGACATGGCGCTCATGTACACCGATGGACTGGCTGAGGCCCGCAACGGTGACGAACTGTTTGGTGAGGAGCGCATAGGTGATGCCCTGCGCCGCAATCCCGGTATAGCTCCTGATGTTCTCTGCAAGCAACTACTTGACGCGGCCAATGACTTCAACAAGGGCATCGTCGAGGATGACGTGGCGATTCTGGCCATTCGTAAGACCTGAGTCTGTCGGGTGGGGGTGTAAGCGGTGCCCTGGTGTGAGCCGTGTGACAGGTATTTGAGCCCCAACGCCGTGTCGGTGGTGGGCACGTGTCCGAAGTGCGGGGAGCGGGTGACCGACGCTGACGGTGAACTCGCCAACTCTCAGAAGGTTCCGTGGCACTTCTGGCTGTTCGTGGGAGCGGCGGGGATCTACCTCGGGTGGCGGCTACTTCAGGGCCTTTGGTGGTTGATCACGTGAGCGTGCCCGGGTGAAGCCTGCCGGTAGAGTGACCGCTCCATAGCGGGCTGTGGCGCAGCTTGGTTAGCGCGTCGGTCTGGGGGACCGAAGGTCGGAGGTTCAAATCCTCTCAGCCCGACCAATAAATCCGCTAGTCGACAGTGGTTTGTGCCGGTGTCAGCGTTTCTGTGTGGCCATCGATTGTCACGGGTTGTTGACGTCAGTTGGTCGGGCGTGGGGGGCGGGGCCAGAAGGAGCTTGTGCGTTCGAGGTAGGCGGCGTAGTCGGGTCGGGTTCGGCGGACTCGTTTCTCGAGTGTTGGGGTGCCGGTGATGCGGGTGACGAGGCGGGTGTAGGCGATGGGTCCGATGATGCCGAGGGCGGCCCAGGACACGTCGAGAGCGGTGATGAAGATGCCCCAGGCCATCATGACTTCGCCGAAGTAGTTGGGGTGGGCGGTGTATCGCCAGAGTCCGGTGTCGAGAACGGTTCCTTCGTTGGTGGG
>PBSS01000002.1 GCA_002726315.1 Acidimicrobiaceae bacterium | reverse complement strand
CGAAAGGCGTTGTACATCTCATAGGACTTGATCGGTACGTCACCTTCCACCGACACATACTTGGCGATGGTGTTGAAATACCACTGACAGGCATCCCGGTACTCGGCTTCAGCCTTTTCCTTGGTGTCGGCGACGTAGACCATCATCAGGCAGCCGATCTGCTTGTCCTCGGCGGAATGGCCAGCTCGGGCGAGGCCCCGGTAGTAGTCGACTCGTCGTTCGACAGCCAGTTCGGGAGTTAGCCCAAACACCGAACCGAGGAGCAGATTGTGCCCGTAGGCCCCGGCCATCTCAAAGGTCTCCGGAGACAGGCATGCCATCCACATCGGCGGTTGGGGCTCCTGAAGAGGACGGGGCCTGACCGGCACGTCCGTGAAGTCGTAGAACTCACCGTGGTAGTCGACAACTCCTTCCCGCCAGGCCATCCTGATGACGTCCACGCACTCCTCGAAGCGTTGTCGGGTGGTGGTCTGGTCGATTCCGTAACGTTGGAACTCCAAGGGCTGGTAGCCGCGACCCATGCCAAAGTCGACTCGACCGTCGCTCATCAGGTCCAAGAATGCGTAGTCCTCAGCTACCCGCAGAGGATGGTTCATGGGCAGAATCACTACTCCGGTACCCAGGCGGACCCGCTTGGTCACCGAGGCCACGGCAGCCAGGCTTAGAGCTGGGGATGCGCAGTATCCGTATTCGGTGAAATGGTGTTCAGCCGGCCAGATTGAATCGAATCCGTATTCCTCGGCGGCAACCATCAACTCAAGCTGTTCGTTGACCACCTGGTGTTCGGTCTTGTTGATCGGGTTCTCAAACAGGTGCAGCATCCCGAAACGCACAGTCAAACCTCCGTTGTCTTGCCATCGTCTAAGTCAAGGGCCCTCCATTCGAGTCTGGTATTCGGCCAATCCGCTAGGGGATTAGGTCCCGTTTCGATAACCAAGAAGGTCCGTCGCCATCTTCGATACCAGGAGGTGTTGGCTTTATCACAGACAACTGACTGCCCAGAGTCGCTTGCTTGGTCTGTGGAACCCTAGAAGGTCACTTCGGCTGTGGCCGAAGCCCTCCTAACCCACATCTGTCTGATATTGCATGTTGCAAGCGTCGTACATATCGATGACTTGGTCACAGTTGTTACACCACCGAGGACCTACAGCTACAGGGCCCGTTATCCGGCGGGGTCGATAGGGTCCCAGCGTGGACGAAAGAACTGACCAACAAGTCGACCAACTACCCGAAGACCTCGACATCACGGGCATGGTCGGTCCCTATGTCTTCCCCGATAACTCCAGACGGCGCGTGCCCGGCTTCATCTACCTAGGCCTTGCAGTCGCCACCATCGTCGCCACCATCGCAGCGGGTGACTCGCCAATGGCCAACGGTGGCCTCATCGTGGGTGCAGTCGGGCTGGCCCTCGTGGGTGTCTACCACCTCCAGAGTGGCTGGCATCTCAAGGTTGACGAGGCTGACGCCCTAGTCGCCGCCGTCAAAGCAGCCGGCTTCCCGGTTGGACATGCCTCGGCCCAGATGGCATGGCGTGGGCTGCGCAGCCGACCAACTTGGCGCATCCTCGTCTACTCAAACGAATCACCACCGGAGAGGCGCGGGCTCGTCTTCATCGACGGCATCGACGCCACCGTCGTGGCCTGTCACACCGAGGCCCGCCCCGACGATGACACCGGTGAATGGGGGACAGACCCCACAGTCGGCTCAGCAAGGTAGGTTTTTGGACCATGAACCAAGGCAGGGGAACCTTCATCTTTTCCGGCGCCGCGCTGCTGTTATGTCTCGCCCTACTGCTCACACCGGTCTCCTCGCAGTACGCCGATCCCTGCGGAAGCGTGCTTTGGCCAGCCAAGGTCTGGTTCCAAGACGAGGGTGAGATGGTGCACGCAACCACGCCACCATGCAACGACGCCCGTATGGAACGCGTGCCGATAGCGGCGATCGTCGGTGTCATAGGCGCAGGCCTTGGAATGGCTGGCTTTGCCTTTCGGCGCAGCACCAGTCGAGTTGACGAGACCCCATCGCCAGAACGCAGGTCCAGCCAGCCCGACAGGTAGGGCCACGCCCCCGGCCTCCCTGCGCTGCTAGCGTTGGGCCAACAGCGCAAACAGGTGTCACCCGCGGGCGAACCTAGTTGAGCGCCACACTCTTCCCAGAGGGAGACACACCATGCTCGACGGCAACTGGCGGGCCGTCGTCGATCGGGGGCTTATCCCGATCGGCCACAGCCTCAGGCGAACCGGCATCAGCGCAGACGTGATAACCGTCATTGGCATCGTGATGGCCACAGGGGCAGCCGTGTTCATCGGCCTCGGCTACTTGCGCCTTGGCTTCTTGCTGTTGGTCCTCACGGGCATACCTGATGCCCTCGACGGTGCCGTTGCCAAGGCTTCGGGCACCTCATCAAGCCGCGGTGCATTCTTTGACTCGGTGGCCGATCGCCTCACCGACGCCCTTTTGTTCGGCGGTCTGGCATGGCATCTCGCAAGCACATCAGACAGCCACCTCATGATGCTGCCAGTCGCCATCATGGGCACCGCCATGCTCATCTCTTACCAGCGAGCCAAGGCCGAACTTCTGGGCTACGTCGCCAAGGGTGGCCTCATGGAGCGGGCCGAACGGTTCATTGTGCTGGCCTTTGGCCTCCTGTTCAGCGAGATCCTCGTGCCGGTGCTGTGGCTGATGCTGGCACTCAGCCTCTTCACCGCAGGCCAGCGCTTCACCAAGGTCTGGCGTCAGGCTAGCGTCGAACGTGACACCCCCTACCAGAGGCGTGCAGCACGCCGCCGCCAACTCCGCCTGGAGCGCCGCGCCGAGCGGCAGCAGCGCATGGCCACCCGTCGCCGGGCAGCCGCCCGTCGCGGCTAGGACTTGGTCTCCGGCGCAGTAGCCGGCTACCGGCTGGGCTCGAAGCTGGCTCGTTTCCTGCCCGACCGGGTGGGCGCCCCTGCCGCCAGGTTCTTCGGCAGGTTGGCAGGTCGCCTTAGCCCCGGTAGTCGCCGCCTGGTGGCCCGGAACCTCCAGAGAATCAGGGGAGGTGATGCTCCCAAACCCACCAAGCATGAGGTCTCACGCTCGGTCGACGCTGTGTTCGCTTCTTACGCCGACTACTGGTACCGGAGCTTCCGGTTGCCTGGAATGTCGACTGAGGACATCGATTCCGGATTCAGCCAGGACGGCTATGAGCACATAGTCGAGGCACGCCGTAGCGGTACCGGCCCGATCATGGCCCTGCCCCACCTGGGCTGTTGGGAGTGGGCGGCTTTCTGGTTGGCACGTGTCAACGACCTGCCCGTGTCAGCCGTGGTCGAGGCCATTGAACCCCCAGAACTGTTCGAGTGGTTCAGGTCATTTCGGGCTTCCCTCGGTATGGAGATCATCACACTCGGACCATCGGCAGGATCCGACGTTGTCAGGGCCATCAGTGCAAACCACGTGGTCTGCCTTCCATGTGACCGACACGTGGGTGGTGCTGGAGTAGAGGTTGAGTTCTTCGGCGAGATCACGACACTTCCCGCTGGCCCGGCCACCCTGGCCCTTCGAACCGGAGCTGCACTGCTGCCCGTCGCCATCTACGACAATGCCGACGGTTGCCACGCCATCGTCCGTCCTCCCATCCCGACCGAACGCACAGAGAAACTCCGCCACGACGTCGAACGGGTCACACGACTCCTCGCCGCCGAACTGGAAGGCCTAATCCGATTGGCGCCAACACAGTGGCACCTGCTCCAACCCAACTGGCCCTCAGACCGGGCGGCCGCTTCTGCTGGCTAGCGTCGGGTCATGCCAGCTCTGAGCCACCGGGACCACGCCTCGTGAAGATCGGCATCGTCTGCCCCTACAGCCTCACGCTGCCCGGTGGGGTGCAAGGCCAGGTCCTGGGCCTCGCACGAAAGCTGAGGCTTGCAGGCCACCCCACCCGGGTGCTTGGTCCCTGCGATGGTCCACCGCCAGACTCGGGTGTCACACCGCTTGGCAACAGCCTGCCCACCGCAGCCAACGGCTCGATGGCACCGATTGCTCCCGATGTCCCCTGTGCACTTCGCACCATCCGGGCACTCAATGACGAGGACTTCGACGTCCTCCACCTGCACGAGCCCCTGGCCCCGGGCCCCACTGCCACGGCTCTGTTCATGTCCGGCTCGGTGGTCAGGACGCCCATGGTCGGCACCTTCCACGCAGCGGGTGGCAGCCTCGCCTACAAGTTCCTCAACAAGCCGGTAACCAGGTTGCGCAAGCGCATGGACCTGACCGTCGCTGTGTCCGAGGATGCTGCCACCATGGCCGGCGATGCTCTCGGCGGAGAGTACGAGGTGCTTTTCAACGGGGTTGAGGTGGACCGGTGCCAGGCAGCTAAGCCGATGCCCACCGCTGGACACACAATCTTCTTCGTGGGGCGACACGAGCCCAGAAAGGGCCTTGACGTCCTCCTTGAGGCAATGAACCACCTGCCTTCGAACGTGAGACTCTGGGTGGCCAGCGACGGTCCCGAGACCGAGCGACTCAGAGCACTCGTGGCCGGCGACCACCGGGTCGAGTGGTTGGGGCGCATCAGCGAAGAAGAGAAGCTTTCGCGCATCCGCGGTGCCGACGTGTTCTGTGCCCCATCCCTGCGCGGCGAGTCATTCGGCATCGTCTTACTCGAAGGCATGGCTTGCGGCACACCCGTTGTGGCCAGCGACATTCCCGGCTACCACAGGGTTACCCAGGGTGGCATCGACGCCCTGCTCGTGCCACCGGGGGACAGCACAGCCCTGGCCGGCGCCATCTCCAAGGTCTTCGCCAACCCTGACCTAGCCACCAGCCTCGTCGAGAACGGCTCCACCCGGGCAGACGAGTTCTCAATGCGGCGACTGGCTGACTGCTACCTCGATATCTACCGCAGGGTGCTAGACGCAGCCTGAGGGCCACATCCCCTGTAATCGGGGGGTGTCGGCTGGAGTAGAGCCCAGCGCGTTTATCATGCGGGCTGCATGAGACGCCCACATCTCAAAACCCCTGCGGCCGTGGCAGTGCTGGTTCTTACAGCAGCAGTCGCCCTGATCCTGCTTGCCGTCGGCATAGACCCTGCCGTTGCGGTACCGGCAGGACTGCTCTTTGCCGTGCTCGTCCTCTGGGTCACGAGTCGCCGGGCAGCAGCCATGGTGCTGGGCTCCATCGGTGGCAGGCCAGCCCTAATCGGCGAGTTTCCAAGGCTCCACAATGTGGTCGAGGGCCTCTGCCACACACACGGCATCCGAAAGCCCGCCCTGTGGGTTCTGGACTCCCCTTCGGGCAACGCCGCAGCGGTCGGTGACCGCCGGTCAGCGGCGATCGTGGTCACGACGGGGGCAACCGACTTGCTTTCCCTCATCGAGTTGGAAGCCCTCATGGCACAAGCACTCGTGCGTTGTCGTGACCCACACCTGGCCGACGAGACCCTGGGTGCCGTGATTGCCAGGGTGCCCGGTGCATCCTTCATCACGTCCCGCTTCAACGACACCGACCGCACCGTTCGTACCGACATGGCAGGCGCCGAGATGACCAGGTACCCCAATGGAATGCAGTGGGCACTTGAGGCCCTCGCAGAGCTCGGAACTTTTGTCAAGGGGTTCAGGGCCGCCAACGCACACCTGTGGCTGATCCAGCCGGACGGAGCAGTCGACACCGCCACTGCCATCCACCCAACCATCGAACTACGCGTCGACGCCCTCGGAGAACTTTGATCCAATGAGACACCCAACCTGGTCCACCCACCTTCTAGCGCTGTCCACCCTTGTGCTCCTGGCTGGTGCCTGCGCCAGCACTGAGACCTCTTTCCCACCGACAACCACGGCGGCCTCCTCCATCAGGACACCTGATACATCGGCACCTGCTGAGACAGCTGCACCGACTGGAGAGGAACCTCCACCAACCACTGCCCCGGAAACAGCCACCACTGACACGGCCCCACCACCACCCACCACACAGACACTCGTTCCGTGGACCGGGGCGCACCACCCCCTCACCGGCCTTCCTGCAGTCAATGGCCTCAGTCGCCTGCCGGCCTTGGCGGTCAAGATCGGCAACAACGACATTCGGTCTCTGCCACAGGTAGGGCTCGAACAGGCTGACATCGTCTACGAAACCCACATCGAGAACGACGTCACACGCTTCCTCGGCATCTACCAGAGCCAGCTCCCCGACAGAATCGGCCTCGTTCGTTCGGCACGGTCCACCGACATAAACCTGATCGGAAACCTCAAGACCCCCTATTTCGCCTACTGGGGAAGCAACGAAGGGGTCGGAGACGAGATCAGTGCCGCCGAGGACGTCAATATCTTCGTGGCACGCTCAACCAACGGTGTTGGCCAGGAGAACTTCGTACGCGACGACTCCAGAGGAGCTTCGCCTTTCAACGGCTTCCTCAACGCCCAAGGCCTCATGGCAGCTGCCACCGGCAGCGCACCTGACCCCGTTTTCCAGTACGGCGACCTGCCCGCCTCGGCGGTACCGGCAGCGGGCGTGCGTTGGAGCACCCCCAACAGGCAGATCGACTATGTCTGGGACACAGCCTCAGAGCGCTGGCTGCGATTCCAGGGAGGCGTACCCCAACTCGACCAGAACGGCGCACAGTTAGCAGCCGACAACGTCCTGTTCCTCTACGTCGACTACCGGACGTCTGCAGCCGACTTCGCCTCACCTCAGGCCGTCAGCATTGGGAGTGGCGACGGTTGGCTGCTGCGCGAGGGAACCGTAACCGGCGTCGTCTGGGGCCGCCCGTTCGCCTCTAACGGTTGGCACCTCGCCGACGACGACACTGACGAAGTCGTCGAGTTGACACCAGGAATCACGTGGGTGGCCCTGGCCAGGCTGGGCGAGGGTGAGGTCCTCGACCTCACCGAGGCAGCGGCACTCACCGGCTGAGCCCAGATCGGAGAACACCCCCATGACCTCGCGGTCACTCAGCGGGGGAGAGCGACCAAAGCCCCTCCTAGACTGCGTCCATGAGTGACATCACCCGAGCAACGGGAACACAACTGGTCAAGCGGGGTCTTGCAGAGATGCTCAAGGGCGGCGTCGTGATGGACGTCGTCAACCCAGAACAGGCACGCATCGCAGAGGATGCAGGCGCAGTGGCGGTAATGGCCCTCGAGCGCGTACCATCTGACATCAGACGCGACGGTGGAGTAGCCCGTATGTCTGACCCGGAGATGATTGAGGGCATCAAGGCGGCAGTGACCGTTCCGGTCATGGCGAAGGCCCGCATAGGCCACTTTGCCGAAGCTCAAATCCTCCAGGCCCTAGGCGTCGACTACATCGATGAGAGCGAGGTCCTCACACCCGCTGATGAGGCCCACCACATCGACAAGTGGGCATTCGACGTGCCCTTCGTCTGCGGTGCTACCAACCTGGGTGAGGCCTTGAGGCGCATTTCCGAAGGTGCCTGCCTCATCCGCTCCAAGGGCGAGGCAGGCACTGGCAACATCGTCGAGGCTGTGCGCCACTTGCGTTCGATCATGGGGGACATCGGTCGTATCACCAAGGCTGACTCAGCTGAGTTGTTCGATTGGGCCAAGAGGCTCCAGTCGCCACTCTCCCTGGTCCAAGAGATCGCTGAGACTGGCGAGTTGCCGGTACCCATGTTTTGTGCAGGCGGCATCGCCACACCGGCTGATGCCTCGCTGGTGATGCAGCTTGGTGCCCAGTCGGTGTTCGTGGGCTCTGGCATCTTCAAGAGCGACGATCCCGCACCGCGTGCCAGAGCCATCGTCGAGGCCACCACCAACTTCACAGATCCGGTCATCTTGGGCAAGGTCAGCCGGGGCCTTGGTGCCGCCATGCCGGGCCTTGAGATCGACTCCCTGGAGACCCGCCTGGCCGACCGGGGCTGGTAACAGGCTCTCCATGAAGGTCGGTGTCCTAGCCCTGCAGGGGGCGTTCGCCCGGCATGCCGACGTGCTCGCCGACGTGGGAACAACTCCCATCGAGGTTAGGACCCCGGAGCAGCTCCTCGGAGTGGACGCGCTAGTGATGCCAGGTGGCGAGTCCACCACGATGTCGATGCTCCTCGACATCACCCAACTACGCCGCCCGCTAGTGGAACGCATAGCTGATGGCCTCCCTGTATTCGGGACCTGCGCAGGCATGATCTTGTTGGCATCATCGGTTGCCGATGGTCGCAGCGACCAGGAGTCCCTGGCGGCAATCGACATAGACGTAAGACGCAACGGCTATGGCCGCCAGATCGACTCCTTCGAAGCTGACTTCGCCGTCGGCAATGAGGGCCTTTCCGACTGGGAACTGCCGTTCCACGGGGTGTTCATCAGGGCACCCGTTGTTGAACGCGTCGGCGACAGCGTCGAGATTCTTGCCAGAGTCGACGAATCTCCGGTGCTCTGCCGCCAGGGCCAGGTGATGGTGGCATCCTTTCACCCCGAGTTGACCGACGACCGGCGCATCCATGAACTCTTCGTGGAAGCCGCCTGAGAGACCCCAGGAACAGGAGTAACGCATGTCGGGTCATTCCAAGTGGGCAACCATCAAACACAAGAAGGGCGCCGCCGACAAGAAGCGCGCCAAGTTGTTCGCAAAGCTCATCAAGCAAGTAGAGGTGGCCGCACGCCAAGGTGGAGGTGACCTCGACGGAAACCCCACGCTTCGCACAATGTTCCAAAAGGCACGCGACGCCTCGGTGCCACTTGACACCATTGAGCGGGCAGTCAAGAGGGGTACCGGTGAGTTGGAGGGAGTCAACTACGAGGCGATCACCTATGAGGGCTACGCGCCCCACGGCGTGGCCCTCTATGTGGAGACCCTCACAGATAACCGCAATCGCACTGGTTCTGAGGTGAGATCGATGCTCACCAAGAACGGCGGTTCCCTTGCCGAGCCAGGCTCGGTGGCCTGGCAGTTCGAACGCAAGGGAGTGGTGCTGCTGGCTGGCAGCATCGACGAGGACGAGATCATGATGGCAGCACTAGATGCCGGCGCTGAGGACCTGATAGATGACGGAGGCACATGGCGCCTCACCTGCGAGGCGACTGACCTGTCCACGGTGCGAGCCGCACTCGAGAAGGAGGGTGTTCCATTCGAGTCGGCTGACGTGACGATGATCCCCACCTCCACTGTTGCCGTCGACACGGCCGAAGCCGCCAAGGCGGTACTGCGCCTCCTTGACCTGCTCGACGACAACGATGACGTACAAGACGTGTTTGCCAACTTCGACATTCCCCCCGAAGTCTTCGACTCCCTCGACCTGGACTGAGATCACCTGCCAAGAAGAGTGACGCGGCCCGGGCAGGAGCAACCGCTAGAGTCGTACATATGTTCGTTCTGGGGATAGATCCCGGTCTCTCGCGCTGCGGCTACGGCCTCGTGCGCCGTGAAGGCCGACGCCAGCGGGCCGAGGCTGCAGGCGTAATACGCACTGACTCGGCCACACCGCTGCCACTACGCCTTGCAGAACTCCAGGCCGAGGTCCGGGATCTCATCGGCGAGTATCGGCCCAACCACGTAGCGATCGAACGCGTTCTCTTCCAGGTAAATGTGCGCACTGCCATGCAGACCGGTCAGGCATCCGGGGTGGTTATGGCCGAAGCAGCCACAGCTGGTTGCCAGGTCACGCTCTACTCNCCCAACGAGGTCAAGTCAGCAGTAGCCGGATGGGGAGGTGCNGACAAGGCTCAGATNGCCCAGATGGTCGAGACGATCCTCGGCATCGACGTGNCGCTTCGACCCGTCGATGCCGCCGATGCAGTTGCCGTAGCCCTCTGCCACCTGGCCATGGTGCCGGGGTCCACCATTTCCACGGCCGATCTTTCCAAACGAGGGATGGTGTCGCAGTGATCGGCTCCCTGCGCGGACAGTTGCTCGAGCGCTTCGAGCTCGGAGGCCGTGGCGAGGTACTGGTCGAGGTCGCAGGTGTCGGCTACCGGATCATCGTCACCCCCACGACGGCTGTCCGATTAGGCGATTCGGGCTCCGAAGTGTTCCTACACGTCCATCATCACATCCGCGAAGCTGATCAAACCCTCTACGGCTTCCTAGAGCGCACCGAGCGCACCTGCTTTGAAGCCCTCCTCTCTGCCCACGGGGTCGGACCATCCCTGGCCCTGGCGGTCCTGGGTGTGCACGGTCCCACCGAACTGGCCCGGGTCCTGGCCGACGACGACGTGGCTGCCCTGTGCCTCGTGCCCGGCGTAGGCAAGAAGACAGCCACCCGACTCCTAGTGGAACTGAAGGCCTCCTTGGACCTCCCAGTCGACACTGTGCCATCTGACCCCGGCGACGCCACCGCACCCCGGTCTGCACTTGTCGAGGTACAAGAGGCCCTCGGAGGCCTCGGCTACACGCCTGACGAAGTACGGTCCGTGCTGAGTGACCTGGGTGGCGACGACCCCGGCACCATCTTGCGCGAGGCCCTGCAACGGCTGGCCCGAGCGTAGGCAGGTACCCAGTGCGCGAAGAACTCCTCTCACCCGACCTCGACCCTGTCGACATCGACGTCGAAGTCGGACTGCGACCCCGTCGACTCGACGAATTCGTCGGCCAAGCCGAACTGAAGGGCCACCTGCGAGTGATGCTGGAAGCCGCTCGTGAACGCGGTGAGGCCGCCGACCACTTCTTGTTCGCTGGACCACCGGGACTCGGCAAGACCACCCTTGCCCACATAGTCGCCGCCGAGATGGACGCCGAACTCCACATCACTTCAGGACCGGCTCTTGAGCGGGCCGGAGACCTGGCTGCCATCCTCACCAAGCTGGAACCCGGCGACATCCTCTTCATCGATGAAATCCACCGCCTGGCTCGCGCCGTCGAGGAGATCCTCTACCCGGCCATGGAGGACTATGAGCTCGACATCGTGCTCGGCAAGGGCCCCGCAGCTCGCTCAATCCGCCTGGAGTTACCTCGCTTCACTCTGGTCGGCGCAACTACCCGCACCGGCCTAATCACAGGGCCGTTGCGCGACCGGTTCGGCCTGACCGCCCGCCTCGACTACTACGAGGCAGATGACCTTCAGTCCATCGTCGCGAGGGCGGCTGGCATCCTTGACGTGGACATCGACTCCGAGGGTGCCGCCGAGATCGCACGCCGCTCCCGGGGAACTCCCCGCATCGGCAACCGTCTTCTCCGGCAGGTACGCGACTTTGCCCAGGTGGAACGCGATGGAGCCACGGTCGACGGCATGGTCGCCCGCGAGGGGCTGTCATTCTTCGCTGTTGACGACCTGGGCCTCGACCGTCCATCTCGGGCGATCCTGTCGGCCCTGTGCGAGCGATTCGAGGGAGGACCCGTAGGGCTCAAAACCCTGGCCATCTGTGTAAGCGAACCGGACGACACCGTCGAAGACGTCTATGAGCCATTCCTCATCCAGCAGGGACTGCTCCTACGCACGCCCAAGGGGCGGGTGGCTACCCCAGCCGCATACACCCACCTGGGCCTTGCTGCTCCAACCCGTCCCGGTTCCCTGTTTGAGGGCTAGGCCACCTTCCGCTAGACCAGGTCCCACCTAGGCTGACCCGCCCATGGGCCCCGATGACTTTGTCTACGACCTGCCCGAGGATCAGATCGCCCAGGTACCCCTGGAGGATCGTCCATCTGCGCGCCTACTAGTCGACCTCGTAGACGGGGCCGATCCCTCGCATCGCCACATCAGTGACCTCCCGGACATGGTCGGCCCCGGCGACCTGTTGGTCCTCAACGACACCAGGGTGCTTCCCGCCAGGTTGCACCTGTCCAAAGAGACCGGTGGGGCCGTCGAAGTGCTCTTATTGGAGCAGAGCGGCGATAGCTGCAAGTGGGAGGCGCTTGTCAGGCCTGCAAGGAGAGTTCCACCGGGTACGAGACTGCGAGCCGGTGACAACCTGACCATCACGGTCTGTGAGGACCTGGGGGCAGGCAGGCGTAGCGTCCTCCTTGAAGTCGGTACGCAGTCACCATCCATGGATGGAACAGACCTGCTTTTAGCACTCGAGGTCTACGGTGAGATGCCGTTGCCTCCATATCTGCACACTCGGCTTGAAGATCCGGAGCGCTACCAGACCGTCTACAGTCGCCGGCCCGCTTCAGCGGCAGCGCCCACGGCGGGCCTCCACCTGACCGAGGAGGTACTCGATGCTTGCCGGGCGGCCGGTGCCGCTGTTGAGCACCTTGAGTTGGTGGTGGGTCTCGATACCTTTCGGCCCGTAACCGCAGACGACTTAGACGACCACGTGATGCACTCCGAGTCCTTTAGTGTCGCCGAGTCGACCCTTGATGCCTGTCGGTCAGCTGAGCGTGTTATAGCGATCGGAACCACGACCGTTCGGGCCTTGGAGTCTGCCAGACTGGCCCAAGCTGGGGGAGGTGGGACGTCTGGACGAACGGACCTGTTCATACGACCAGGGTTCGACTTCGACGTGGTCGACGTACTGCTCACCAACTACCACCTACCCAGGTCCACTCTGCTCGTGATGTTGGAGGCATTCGTGGGTCCCCGCTGGCGCGACCTGTACGCACTGGCGATAGCCGAGGGGTATCGCTTCTTATCATTTGGTGATGCCATGTTGGTCGGCAGGCGAAGGTCCGACAGGATCATGGCATGAAGGCCATCTTCCACGAAGAAGCGACCTGTGACGGAGCTCGCGCAGGTCAGGTCGACACGCCTGGGGGATCCTTCACAACGCCGTGCTTCATGCCCGTCGGAACCCGTGGTGCGGTCCGCCACCTTTCCTCCAAGGACCTTGGGGACCTAGGTGCTGAGGTGGTGCTAGCCAACACCTACCACCTGATGCTGAGGCCAGGAGTCGAAGTGGTGCGCGACCTTGGCGGCCTGCGCGGCTTCACTGGTTGGCAGGGCCTCAGCCTCACAGACTCTGGTGGCTACCAGATCTTCTCCCTCCAGCCGCGGGTCGACGACGTCGGCGCTGAGTTTCGTTCCACCTACGACGGTTCCATCCACAAGCTCACACCAGAAGGTGCCGCTGGTGTCCAGGCCGACTTGGGGGCAGACATCCAGATGGTTCTCGATGTCTGCTCAGCCCTTCCAGCCACCGATGCCATCGTGCGCCAGGCTGTTGACCGCACGTCAGCCTGGGCAGTCAGGGGCAGAAAGGCGTTCCTCGACCACCCCGACGCCCAACAGCGGCAGTGCCAGTTCGGGATAGTGCAGGGGGGGACGAATGTGGCTTTGCGGACCGAGAGCGCCCAACGGACCCTTGAGGTGGGCTTTGACGGCTACGCCATCGGCGGCCTCAGTGTGGGTGAGACCCGTGACGAGATGCTGGACCCGGTTAGTGCTGTGACCACCGTGCTTCCCGCGGACCAGCCCCGCTACTTCATGGGCCTTGGTGACCCGGCGGGCCTCGTCGAAGTAGTTGGCCGCGGGGTGGACATGTTCGACTGTGTGCTTCCGACCCGCCATGCCCGGCACGGAACCGTCCTCACTTCATCTGGCAAGCTGAACCTACGCAACGCCCGCTTCGCCACCGATGATGATCCGCTGGACCCAGGCTTCCCGACCAGCCCGGCAGCTCCGTGGTCGCGGGCCTACCTGCGGCATCTGTTGATGACCGACGAGCCCACCGGACGTCGTCTCCTGTCACTCCACAACCTGGCATGGCTACTTGGCTTCGTTGACCGTCTGCGCTCCTCCATCAGTGAAGGACGCTTCGCTCAGTTTCGTGCCGAGACGCTAGAGGTCTGGGGTTGATTACCGAGTGAGACAGAATCCGCAGACAGCGGCCGTAGGCTCTACCGGTCCCATTGCGGGCGCCGGCAGCCACCAATGGCCGCCCTGCGCCGGTGACCAACCCAGACACGAGGCACCAAATGGCTAGTTTCCTGCCACTCATCCTGATCTTCGGACTCATGTACTTCCTCATGATCCGACCCCAGCAGAAGAAGGCACGCGCCCAGCGGAACCTGGTCGCCTCCATCCAGGTAGGAGACGAGGTTCTCTTACACTCGGGACTATTCGGCGTTATCAATGAAGTCGAAGATGACATCATCTGGCTCGAGGTCGCCGAGAACATCGAATTGAAACTGCTACGTAGTTCGGTGGAGCGTCGCTTCAATGAGCCAGTCATCGAAGAGGCTCAGGAAGAAGCCGTCGAAGAGGCCGACGAGGGGCCCATCGCCGACTGACTACGGCAACTCCGAACGACCACAGCACACCTGACCCATGCCCCGCCGACAGAGCATCTACCTCGTCGCAATCATCTTCATTGCTGTAGCGGCATCGACTCTGACGATTTTCTGGCAGAACAAGCCACTCTTAGGCCTGGACCTTCAGGGCGGGGTATCCGTGCGCCTCACGGCCACCGAACCAGCCAACGAAGAGATGTTGGACCAGGCAGTCGAGATCATTCGCAAGCGCGTCGACGCCCTTGGGGTCGCCGAACCCGAGGTATCTAGGACCGCAGAGGGCGTGATGGTCTCCCTCCCCGGGGTCGCAGACCAGCAGCGGGCCCTCCAGCTGGTCGGCACCACCGCTGAGCTGCGTTTCCGGCCCGTCTGTGACGTGCTTCCCCTCATGCCAGCTGACCTGGACCGGGAGGGCGTAGCACGTCCCGCACCGGCCTCTTGTGCCCCGCTGCTTGCCGGCGACATCATCGCCCCAACCGGCCCCCTAGGGGCCACCCTTCCTGAAGACGACCTAGCCGACCAGTTCGTCGTACTCGGTGGGCGTGATAGCAACGAGCGCTACCTGCTGGCCCCGAGCGTCCTGACCGGCGACGCCCTTGAGGACGCCAACGCCGACATGATCGAATTCGAATGGCAAGTAGCGGTAGCCCTGAAGGCCGGAGAAGCCGGTATCGACGCCTTCAACGAGATGGCGGCACTCTGCTTCGTAGGAGCCCCCTCGTGCCCGATCCTGCCTGGCTTCACCAACGGTCGCCTTGCCCTAGTGCTCGACGGCGAGGTATTGACAGCACCACAGATACGGGCACCCGAGTTCGAAAGGGACCGCATCCTCATCTCAGGAGCATTCGACAAAGAAGAGGCTGACGTTGTGGCTCTGGGCCTCCGTTACGGCGCCCTCCCTGTCGAACTGGAAGCAGAGAACACCCAGGTGGTCTCTGCCACCATCGGCGAGGACTCCCTCCACGCCGGCATCGTGGCCGGAATCATCGGCCTGGTGATCGTGGGCTTGTTCATCGTGGGCTACTACCGGCTGCTGGGCTTCGTAGCGCTTGCCAGCCTGGCCATCTCGGGAAGCCTGCTCTGGGCGATCATCGCCCACCTCGGAACCCAGTCCGGGCTGGCTCTGACCCTGGCCGGAGTCACCGGGATAATCGTGGCAATCGGCGTATCGGTCGACTCGAACGTGGTCTACTTCGAACACCTCAAAGAGGACATTCGCGACGGCCGCACAGCCCGGTCCTCTGTAGACAAGGCGTTTTCCGTGGCGTTTTCTACGATCGTCAAGGCAGACATGGCCTCACTCATCGGAGCAGGCCTGCTGTGGTGGCTGACAGTCGGCGCCGTAAGGGGCTTCGCTCTGTACCTCGGCTTGGCGACACTCCTGGATCTGGTTGCCACCTACTTCTTCATGGGCCCCATGGTGCGCCTAATGGCCCGGTCCCGCTGGTTCGCCGAGCACCCGCAGCGCTTTGGCCTACCTGCTAGCGGAGCTGTCAGCGCAGTGGGGAGAACCATCTGATGGGCCTCCTCAGAGACGTCTTCAACGGCGAGACAGCGCTCGACTACCCGCGCTGGTGGCGCAGGGCGGTGACGGTGTCACTGGTGGCAGTTGTCCTCAGCATCGGCTCATTCGGTGTTCGAGGCCTGAACCTAGGAATCGACTTTGAGGGTGGAACCACCTTTGAGGTCCTGGCACCAGAGACCTCGGTTGCCGAAGCGCGCGAGGTGATGGCTGCCCTCGGCTCGGAGGACTCCCGCATTCAGACAGTTGACGGCGACGTCGTACGCATCCGTTCCGAGGTATCTGACCCGATGCATGCCGCTGAGATCCGCAGCGTGCTCGAAGCCCAACTGGGAACGGTCGAGACATTCGAACAAGTAGGACCCACATGGGGAGCGGAGGTGACATCCAAGGCCGCCAATGCCCTGCTCGTGTTCTTTGCAGTGGTGGCCCTTTACATAACCATGCGCCTCGAGTGGAAGATGGCCCTCGGGGCCCTCGTTGCAGTAGCCCACGACATCCTGGTCAGTGTCGGCCTGTACTCCATCTTGCAACTGGAGATCACCCCGTCGACCGTCATCGCGTTCCTCACGATCATGGGCTACTCGCTCTACGACACGATCGTGGTCTACGACAAGGTCCGCGAGGCAACAGGACGCCTTGGTGCCACCGAGCGCTACACCTACACCGAGCTAATGAACCTGGCTCTCAACCGGGTGACCATGCGGTCGTTGAACACCAGCATCACCTCGGCCATTCCCGTCGTGTCCTTGCTGCTTATCGGGTCAGTGATCATGGGAGCCAAAACCCTCCAGGAGTTCGGCGTAGCCCTGCTTATCGGCATCATCGTCGGCTCCTACTCCTCGCTGTTCCTGGCCTCCACACTCGTCACGGTGCTCAAAGAGCGCGAAGAACGCTGGCGCCAGGTGGCTGACAAGGTGGCGCAACGCTCAGGCAGCAGCAACGAGGGCCATACCCGCCTCATCGGTCGCGAAGAAGCTGCCCTGCCAGACACCCGTTCCACTGAGCGTCCCGGTGCCTCCAAGGGACCTGCTCGCCGCAGACCCGTGGCAACTACCCACCTAGCCGGAGGGGTGCCACCCCGGCCCCGCAAGAAGCGTCGCTGATTCCGCCCGGTACCGTGGTGTGATGACCGACTTGGTCCACTACGGAGTCCTGAACTGGAAGCGCGCCAGGACAACTGCCAGTGTGGTCCCCTCGGCCCGGAACTGGGACTGAGATGGTTACCGTCACCAGGGTCCTGCCGTGGCGCCGCCGGCCCGATCCGTCTGTCGAGGAGACCTCGGACCTCCTCACCACCTTCCACGACCACCATCCAAAGGCTGAGACATCGCTCATCGAGCGTGCCTACGAGGTAGCCCTGGCAGCCCACGTGGGGCAGATCCGCAAGTCAGGTGAGCCCTACATTCACCACCCGATGGCGGTAGCCACGATCGTCGCAAGACAGGGCCTCGATGACGTAACCATCGCAGCCGCACTACTCCATGACGCCGTCGAGGACACCGACGTGGACCTATCTGATCTGGAGCGCGACTTCGGAGAAGACGTGTCGCTTATCGTTGACGGCGTCACCAAGCTCGACCGTCTGCATTTCGACTCACGCGAAGAGCAACAGGCAGCCAGCATGCGAAAGATGCTGGTAGCACTCGCAAAGGACCTGCGAGTACTCATCATCAAGCTGGCCGACCGGCTCCACAACATGCGCACCCTGGCCGCCCTACCCGAGGAGAAACAGGAGCGGATCGCCCGTGAGACACTCGACATCTACGCTCCACTTGCAAACCGCCTCGGCATGCAGGAGATCAAAGACCAACTCGAGGACCTGTCACTCGCCACGCTCCACCCGAAGCGCTACAGCCAGATCGACCAAATGGTCCAGGACCGCTCACCTGAACGTGACAACTACGTGACCCAGCTCATCGGTGACATCGAAAATCGCATGGCCGACCTGAAGCTCAAGGCAGGAGTCCACGGCCGCCCCAAGCACCTGTGGAGCATCTACGAGAAGATGATCGTGAAGGGTCGATCCTTTGACGACATCTACGACCTCATCGGTATACGCGTGATCGTCGAGAACGTGCGCGACTGCTACGCCGTGTTGGGTTCCATCCACGCCACTTGGAAACCGGTTCAAGGCCGGTTCAAGGACTACGTGGCCATGCCCAAGTTCAACCTCTACCAGTCACTGCACACCACGGTTGTCGGGCCACTCGGAAAACAGGTCGAGTTCCAGATTCGGACAAAAGAAATGCACCAACGCGCCGAGTACGGGGTGGCGGCGCACTTCGACTACAAGGCCAGTTCACCGTCTGACGAGATGGCGTGGTTGGGACGGATAGTCGAATGGCAAGAGGAGACCTCTGATCCCGGGACCTTCATGGCAAACCTGAAGACGGACCTCGAACAAGACGAGGTGTACGTCTTCACGCCACAGGGCGCGGTGGTCACCTTGCCAATCGGTGCTACCCCGGTTGACTTTGCCTACATGGTCCACACTGAAGTCGGCCACAAGTGTGTTGGAGCCAGGGTCGAGGGCCGGTTGGTGCCACTCGAAACCCGCCTCAACTCAGGTGAGACGGTAGAGATCGTCACCTCAAAGCAGGAGGGAGCGGGCCCCAGTCGCGACTGGCTCAAGTTCGTAGCCACCCACAAGGCCTCAAACAAAATCAAGCAGTGGTACTCGCGAGAGCGCCGCCACGACGCCATCGACAGCGGCTATGACGATCTGGTACGTGAGTTGCGGAGGGCTGGTCTGCCGGTAAGGGAGTTCCTGGCCGGCAGACCCCTGGCCGACGTGGCGACCACCATGAACTACTCCGACCCCGACGCCCTTTATGCAGCGATTGGTGAGCACCACATCTCGGCCAAGGCCGTGGTTGACAAGGTGCAGAGGGCCATCAGCGACGAACAAGATGACGAGCAGTTGCCAGCCACCGTATTGCGGCCCACTGCCGTCCCGCGCCGTACCGGCTCGGTAGGGGTCCACGTGGAGGGCCTTGACGACATGATGGTGAGACTCTCACGTTGTTGCACCCCGGTGCCACCGGACGAGATCATCGGCTTTGTCACAAGGGGTCGGGGCGTGTCAGTCCATCGCAGTGACTGTGCCAACGCCACCTCGCTCTCTGAAGGGCAACCAGACAGGCTCATCGAAGTCGAATGGGATGGTTCCGTAACCGGAAGTTTCCTCGCCACCATCGAGGTCAAGGCCCTTGACCGACCGCGGTTACTGCGCGACATCGTGAACGTGCTAGCAGACCATCAAATCAACGTTGTCGGCACCGACACGGTCACCAGCGGAGTGGACCGCACAGCCAAGATGAAGTTCGACTTCGAAATGGGCCACCCGGCGCACCTGGAGCCATTACTGCACATCATTGCCGAGATCGACTCCGTCTACGACGTCTACCGGGTGGTGCCCGGCCAGGGTTCCTAAGAGTCCGTTTGGTTATCGCCCGTTGGTGACCTCGGGGGCCGGTAGCCTTTCCCCCCGTGGCAGACCCCATCTACAGGGCGCCGAAGGGCACACACGACGTCCTCTGGCCTGAATCGGCGCGTCGTCGCGCCCTCGTCGGCGTTTTCGCCGACGTAGTCGAAGCCGCCGGCTACACCGAATTGGTTCCGCCGATGTTCGAACACGTCGAGGTGTTCCGGCGACTTGGCGACACCACCGACGTCGTTCGCAAAGAGATGTACGAGTTCGAAGACCGCGGTGGTCGCCAAATCGCCCTACGGCCTGAGCAGACGGCTTCGATCGTGCGATCCTTCGGTGAGCACCGTCCAGCCCTGCCGTGGAAGGCCTGGTATGCCGGCCCCAACTTCCGCTACGAGCGTGCCCAGAAGGGTCGTTTCCGCCAATTCGACCAGGTCGGCATTGAGGCACTTGGCCCAGAGGACGCCCACTTGGATGTCGAAGTGATCGCCACGGCGTGGCGCTTCTACGAGTGCTTGGGCCTGCAGAAAGTGACACTACTGGTCAACTCCCTGGGCGGTTCCGAGGACAGGGCCCGTTATGTCTCAGCACTCCACGACCACTTCTCCGCCAACCTGGACTCACTCAGTGAAGATTCAAGGACCACGGCCTCAACCAACCCACTACGGGTGCTCGACTCCAACCGGCCAGAGGACGCCGACCTGATCGACTCAGCCCCCAGCATGCTCGACCACCTCTCAGACGAGGCCGCCGGGCACTTCGAGCAGGTGAAGGTGGCACTAACCAGCCTGGAGATCCCCTTCACCATCCAGCCGCGTCTCGTCAGGGGTCTCGACTACTATGTGCGAACCACCTTCGAGTTCACCTCCGAGGTGTTCGAAGCAGCCCAGAACGCCATCGGAGGGGGAGGTCGCTACGACGGCTTGGCTGAGGCAATGGGGGCCCCGCCCACTCCCGGCGTGGGCTTTGCTATCGGCGTGGACCGAACCCTCATGGCGTGCGACGCAGAGGGTGTCTTTGAGGCTCCCGATACTCCCGTGGACGTGTTCGTGGTCGACACCACCGGTGGTGAAGCAGCCCTACTCGTCACCGACGAGTTACGACGCTCCGGCCTCCGCGCAGACCGCTCCTGGGGGGAACGCTCCATGAAAGCCCAGATGCGCGCTGCTGACCGCAGCGGTGCTGCCATGGCCGTCATCATTGGTGACTCCGAACGGGAATCGGGCACGCTGACGCTCCGCGACCTGCGCGGAGACACCGGCCAGGAATCAGTTGCACTCTCCTCCATCACAGAAACCCTGCTAGCGAGGCTCAAGTGAAAAGCAGTACTGACAGCAACGGCGGGCAACGCCCCGACTACACGACGTCAATGCGGACCGACCGTTGCGGCGACCTTCGTAGCGGCGACATTGGAAGGCAGGTCACCCTGTGTGGCTGGGTGGCGCGTCGCCGCGAACACGGTGAACACCTAGCCTTTGTGGACCTGCGCGACCGCAGCGGCATAGTCCAAGTGGTCGTAGACGGTGCCGCAGACCTGCGCTCCGAGTACGTACTCCAGGTGTCGGGCCAGGTCAGGGAACGACCAGCTGACACCGCCAATGATGCTCTTCCAACGGGAGCCATTGAGGTCGATGCCAGCCAGGTGACGATTCTTTCAGCCTCAGAGCCACCACCGTTTCCGCTCGACGAACGCACCGAAGTCGACGAGGTCCTCAGGTTGCGTCACCGCTACGTCGACCTGCGTCGTCCACGCCTACAGAAGAACCTGGAGGTCAGGGCCACGGTCAACAGCGCTGTGAGGACTGCTATGGAAGAGCAGGGCTTCATCGAAGTTGAAACCCCCATGCTGGTAGCGAGTACACCCGAGGGCGCACGCGACTTCGTTGTCCCGTCGCGAAAGGAGCCTGGGTCGTTCTACGCCCTGCCTCAGAGCCCCCAGATCTTCAAGCAGCTCTGCATGATCGGTGGGGTCGACCGCTACTACCAGATCGCCCGTTGCCTGCGCGATGAGGACCTTAGGGCGGATCGCCAGTTCGAGTTCATGCAACTCGATGCCGAGGCTAGCTTCGTGAACCAAGACGACGTGATGGGCTTCATCACCCACACGGTTGCATCGGCTACCGAGGCGGTAACCGGTGTTAGGCCAGCTGACTTTCCCCGCATGTCATGGCACGAGGCCAGGGAGCGCTACGGCTCTGACAAGCCTGACATCCGGTTTGGTATGGAGCTCGTCGAACTGACCCCCGTGTTCGCCGCCACCGAATTTCGCGCTTTCCAGGCACCCTGTGTAAAGGGCATCCGGGTTCCCGGAGGAGCTGAGTTGTCGCGTAACCGTCTCGACGACCTGACCGACACCTGCAAGGGATGGGGAGCCAAGGGTCTTGTCTGGATGAAGGTGGAGGCCGACAGCCTCAACTCGCCTGTGGCCAAATTCTGCTCCGACGATGAACAAGCGGCGCTGCGTACCGCGTTCGAAGCCGAAGAAGGAGACTTGCTGTTGTTAGTGGCCGACGAACACCACACCACGTGCCACATCCTGGGCCTACTACGCCTTGAACTGGGCCGCCCGCCGGTCACCGAGGGTGGCCTCCACTTCGTCTGGGTCGTTGACTTCCCCCTGTTTGAAGGACTCGATCAGGCTGGCAACCCAATACCTGCCCACCACCCATTCACCATGCCTCACGAAGACGACCTCGAGGCCCTCGAGGCCGGCGACCTCCTGACGGTCCGCTCGCAGGCCTACGACCTGGTCCTGAACGGCTGGGAACTGGGTTCAGGAAGCGTGAGGATCCACCGGCGCGAAATCCAAGAAAATATCTTCTCTATCCTAGGAATCGGCGCCGAAGAGGCCCAGGAACGGTTCGGCTTCCTATTGGACGCCTTCAGGTATGGCCCACCACCGCACGCCGGCTTCGCCTTCGGCATGGACCGACTGGTGGCGATCCTGGCAGGCGAGGAGAACATCCGCGAAGTCATCGCCTACCCGAAGACCCAGTCGGGTGCAGACCCACTGACCAGCGCGCCCACACCGATCGACGACCGTCACCTTGAGGAACTGGGCTTACGGGTCCTGCCTAGGAGCGAGTAGTCCAGATAATCGGTCAGGCAGCCCACGCGGACAGTCGACGAGGCCCTAGGTTCGGTACTGATGGCCTCCGACCTTTTCTCAGATGCAGCCCAGGAGCGCCTCAACCGGCGCGCACCCCTGGCAGACAGGCTGAGACCCACCAACCTCGACGATGTCGTCGGACAGGCCCACCTTGTCGGCCCAGGGCGGCCACTCCGCCGGCTGATAGAGGCCGACAGACTCTCCTCGGTGGTCCTTTGGGGACCACCCGGCACAGGTAAGACCAGCTTGGCTCGGCTGGTGGCTCGCCTGACATCAAAGGAGTTCAATGAACTCTCAGCGGTCAGTGCCAGCGTCAAGGACGTTCGCGAGTTGATCGCACAGGCCGGAGCGGCGTTGGGAGAGCGCGACGTCGGCACCATCTTGTTCCTAGACGAGGTGCACCGCTTCAACAAGGCCCAACAAGACGCCCTGCTGCCTTCAGTGGAGTCAGGCCTACTGGTGCTGATCGGGGCCACCACAGAGAACCCCTACTTTGAGGTGAACGCACCCCTTCTCTCGCGCTCCACCCTGTTTCGTCTCGAACCCCTCGACGAAGAAGCTCTTGTCAGCCTGTTGAAGCGCGGCCTCGAAGCTGAGGGCATGGCAGCCGACACTGCAGCTATCGAACTACTCGCAGACAGGGCAACTGGCGACGGTAGGCACGCTCTCACCAGTCTCGAGGTTGCCGCTGCTCTGGCCACTGGCCGCGGATCAGAACAAATCAACGTCAGTGACGCTGAGGCAGCACTAGGCACCAAGGCCATCCTCTACGGCCGAGACGAGCACTACGACGTGATCAGCGCGTTCATCAAGAGCATCCGCGGATCTGATGCGGACGCCGGCCTCTACTGGCTGGCCCGCATGCTCGACGCCGGCGAGGATGCCCGCTTCATTGCTCGCCGCCTCGTGATCCTGGCCAGCGAGGACATCGGCATGGCCGATCCCATGTCTCTCCTCATAGCTGACGCTGCGGCCCGAGCCGTGGAGTTCGTGGGTCTACCAGAGGCCCGCCTGAACCTGGCCCACGCCGTTGTGCACCTGGCAACCGCATCCAAGTCCAACCGGGTCACCGTCGGTCTAGAGCGGGCTGGGGCAGATGCGAGGGCAGCCGGAACCGGCCTCGTACCCATGCACCTGCGTGACGCCCACTACAAGGGGGCGGCTGACTTGGGACACGGTGACGGTTACGAATACCCCCATGACGATCCAGCCGGGTGGGTGGCCCAGCAATACAGGCCCACCGAGGTGGAGGGAAACACTTACTACGATCCCTCCGTGCACGGGTTCGAAGCGGAGGTGGCCGAACGCATGGCGAAGCACAACGACGGCCTGCATGACGATCCACTCGATGGGGGAGGAAAACAGTGAGACGCCGAATCTTTTGGTTGGTAATGGGGTGGCTGGTGGGCAATGCAACCTCTGTGTGGTTCCAGCGCCGGCTGCGACGAACTGTCGAGCGCTACACGCCCGAACACCTTCGAAAGGAGTTGGCCGACCGGTCATCTGCTGTTGTCGACCAGGGCGCCGACCTGGTTCGCAGGGTCAGACAGATCCGAGATGACATGGCATCTGGCAGTTCAGAAGGCTCCGATGGCCACGAGGACGGCTTTCGACGCAGCGGCCACCGGTCACGCCGCTCCCACCGGCCGACTGGACCCCTTCGCTGAACGACGCAACCTGCTCATAGCGGCCGAGGCCACCCCGGTAGAGTGGCCCGACAATGCCAGAGCACTCAGCCAACGGCGTAAGACGCGCATTCGTCGACTTTTTTGTCGACAGGGGCCACCACCATGAGCCCTCCGGCAGCCTGATCCCACACGACCCCACCTTGTTGTTCACGGTGGCCGGGATGGTGCCTTTCAAGCCCTACTTCGTGGGTGAACAACCCGCCCCGTGGGGGCGCGCCGTCACCGTCCAGAAGTGTGTGCGGGCAGGTGGAAAGCACAACGACCTCGACGAGGTGGGCAGAACCAGCCGCCACCTCACCTTCTTCGAGATGATGGGCAACTTCAGCTTCGGCGACTACTTCAAGTCGGATGCCTGCGCCTACGCCTGGGAGTTCGTGACCGAAATCCTAGGCCTTGACTCCGAAAGGCTCTGGGTAACGGTCCACCTCAGCGATGACGAAGCCGAAGCCATCTGGAGCGATGAGGTCGGCGTGCCCGCCGAACGCATCCAGCGCCTCGACGAGGACAACTACTGGCGCATGGCTGACACAGGGCCCTGTGGCCCGTGCTCTGAAATCTTCTGGGACAAGGGCCCCGATTTCGGTGACGGCGGCGGTCCTGCCCACGGTGACGAGGAACGGTTCATCGAGATCTGGAACCTGGTATTCATGCAGTTCGAACAGCATGAGGACGGCTCCATGACTCCACTTCCGGCGCCCTCCATCGACACGGGCCTCGGCCTTGAACGCATCCTCTCCGTGTTGGAGGGGGTCGATTCGGTTTGGGAGACCGACGAATTCGTGCGAATACTGGCCACCATTAGCGACATCACTGGCGTGGAGCACGGGTCAAGTGACCGGACCGACGTCTCACAGCGCATCCTGGCCGATCACGCCCGATCTTCAACCTTTCTCATCAGCGACGGCGTGTTCCCCAGTAACGAGGACCGTGGCTACGTGTTGCGGCGAATCATCCGAAGAGCCGTACGACACGCCTGGATTCTCGGTGTCGAAGACCCCATCATGCCAATGCTGGTCGACGCGGTTGTGTCCATCATGGGCGACGACTACCCCGACCTGGTCCGCAACCACGCCTTCGTGCGCGAAGTCCTCGAGCGTGAAGAAGGACGTTTCAGGGAGACCTTGCGAACGGGTCTGACGATCTTGGACGACGCAATCGACGGCCTCAAAGATGGGGACACACTCGATGGTGACGTAGCCTTCAAGCTGCACGACACTTACGGCTTCCCGCTGGAGTTGACTCAGGAGATCACATCCGAAAAGGGTGTAACAGTCGACAACGAAGCATTCGGGGTGGCGATGGCCCACCAACAGGAGATGGCACGGTCCGCGCGAAAGGACGAAATCGACACCGCCATCGGCGACCTGCGCTCCGTACTCGAGGCGAACGGCCCCACCGAGTTCGTGGGCCGCGACCAAGACGAGGCCGAGGCTGTGGTTCTCTTCTCCGACGGAGAAGTGCTGGTCTTGGACCGCACCCCGTTCTATGCCGAGTCCGGGGGTCAAGTGGGCGACACGGGGACCATCATCTGGGATGGTGGATCCGTCGAGGTCCTCGACACCTCCCTCGCCCTCGATGGCCTGCATTGCCACAAGGTCCCAGCTGGCACCCAGGGTCCAGCGGTGGGTCTGGCAGTGACAGCCGTCATCGACTCTGAGCGGCGCTCAGCCATTCGCAGCAACCACACTGGTACACACATCCTCCACTGGGCGTTGCGACAGGTACTGGGCGACCATGTCAAACAGCAGGGGTCATGGGTCGGACCCGACCATCTGCGTTTCGATTTCAGCCACTTCGAGGCTATGACCACCGAACAGTTGTCAGCCGTCGAGGACCTCGCCAATGCCGAGATCCTGGCCAACCACGAATGTCGCAACTTCCAGACCAGTCGTGAAGAGGCCGAAGCCCTTGGTGCCATCGCCTTCTTCGGCGACAAGTACGGAGACCAGGTGCGCGTGCTCGAGGCAGGTCCCAATTCGGTGGAGCTTTGTGGGGGAACCCACGTATCGGCCCTTGGCGACATCGGGCCCGTGAAAATCACCAGCGAGGGGTCCATCGGTTCCAATATCCGCCGCCTCGAGGCCATCACTGGAACAGCGCCCATCGAACTGCTCCGTGGGGCTGAGGCCTCCCTGGCCGAGGCCGCTGAGCTAGTTGGAGTGCCAGTCGATGACCTCGTCGAAGGCATCACCAAGCGCTTGGCCGAGGTGAAGGCACTGCGCTCGGAGTTGACTGCCACCAGACGGGAGTTGGCACTGGGTCGCGCCGACGAACTGGCAGGCTCGGCCGACAATGGCCTTGTCGTGACCATGGTCGAAGGCATTGATCGTGACGGCCTCCGCGAATTGGCCGCTGCGGTACGCGACCGTGAAGGTGTGCGAGCCGTCGTGTTGGGTACTTCTCCCGATGGAGGAGGAGCAGCTCTCGTAGCTGCCGTGGACCCCGACAGCGGCCTAGATGCCGGCGTTTTGGTCGCCGATGCCGCAAAGACGATTGACGGCGGTGGACGCCCGAGCCCGGACCTCACCGTAGTGGGAGGCAGGTCCCCTGAGAACCTTCCCGAGGCCCTCGAGCAGGCACGGGCAGCCGCTCTGGCCGACTAGGCCTGCGGCGCAATGGTGCGGGCAATAGGCCTCGACCTCGGAACGAAGCGGATCGGTGTGGCTGTAAGCGACAGTGATGGCCGTCTGGCAATGCCGATCGAGGTGCTGGTTCGTGCCAGCGACAGGAAAGCCGAACACCGTGCCGTCGCCGACCTAGTCAGCGAATGGGAAGCCGAGGTCGTCGTCGTCGGGGTGCCTTACTCACTGGACGGCTCGATTGGTCCCATGGCAAAGACCATGATTGCCGAAGCCGACGAGCTGGCCGCACGGCTCAGCGTGCCCGTGGTCACCCATGATGAGCGCCTCACCACGGTTACCGCCGACCGGCAACTTCGCGAACAAGAGATGCGGGGCGAGGATCGGCGCAAGGTGGTCGACAAGGTCGCTGCCTCCGTGATGCTCCAGGCGTGGCTGGATGGTCGACAAGGGGAGTATCCCACGTGAGTGAAGACACCCCCGACACCACTGAAGGGATCGGTGAGGACTGTCCGGACCTGCATTCCGACCCCGAGTTCTCAGAGACCCGATCCATCGACCAGGTGGTTGTACGGGAAGCCGACCAGCCTGGCCAAAGCTCCGACGATGCCGGTGACACAGAGCGACCCCTGCCAACCGATGAGCCCAGCCCGGACGTCCACTGGGTACGCCACCGGCCACTACTGGGGCCCATACCCAGGTGGGGAGCGGTAGCGGCAGTACTGATGCTTGGCGCAGCCATCGCCTACAACGGTTTTCATGGCTGGGTCGATGACCAACTGCGACCCACCGCGCCACCCGGTGAAGAGGTCGAGTTGACCATCCAAGAGGGGTGGTCAACTAACGATGTGGCAGTGGCACTCGGCGATTCCGGCGTGATCGACCATCCCGCGATGTTTCGCCAATGGATGCGCTGTCCATCAGTGGTGCGTTGGCTCATCGAGTGCCCGGCGGGCACCGAGTACTCCTTCCAGGCAGGCAACTACCTGTTACAAGAGCACCTTTCCTTTGAAGAAACCGTGGCCCTGCTCTACGAAGGTCCCCTGCCTGAGGAGGTTGTCCGCATCACGATCCCGGAAGGCCTGACGCTAAACCAGATGGTCAACCGGGTGGTCCGCAGGATGCCTACCTTCGACGAGGCCCAGATGCGCGCAGCTCTCGCCAGTGACCGCCTCATTTGGGAGCACTATCCGGGTGAGCTGCCGTTCTTGCTCGTCGAGGGTCTCCTGTTCCCCGATACGTACCAGCTCGACGACGCAACCATTACCGATGAGCTGGGCCTGCTCATCCGCATGCACAACCAGTTCTTAGCGGTTGTTAAGGAACTCAACTTGGAGAGACGTTCGGTCGAACTGGGCCTCACTCCATATGATGCCGTCATTTTGGCCTCCCTCATAGAGGAAGAAGCCCTGCTGGACGGCGACCGGGCCAAGATCAGCCGTGTGATTCACAACAGATTGAATCTGGGATGGACGTTAGGCATAGATGCCAGCACCCGCTACGCCGTGGCCAAGACTGCCGGGGAGCCCCTCACCGAAGAGGATCTGTCCGTCGAGTCCATGTGGAATACAAGGGTAGTGCCAGGCCTTCCGCCGACGCCCATCGCCGCTCCCGGTCGCGCTTCTCTCGAGGCTGCATTGGCCCCAGTGGACGGACCCTGGTTCTACTACGTGCGCACCGACCAGAACGACGTGGTGGGTGCACATACCTTTGTGGAGACCGCCGAAGAATTTGAGGCTGCACGACGGGTCTGCATCGAGAAGAATCTGGGCTGTGGCTGAGAACCGAGGGCCCATAACCCAGTTAGCTGCGGTAATCGGATCACCTGTCGCGCATTCGCTCTCACCAGCGATCATGAACGCGGCATTCGCTGCAGCCGACCTTGACTGGACTTTCATCGCACACGAAGTAGCTGAGGGTAACGCTGTCAAGGCATTGGACTGGGCTCGTCGGGACGGTCTCATTGGCCTCTCGGTGACCATGCCACACAAGGGAGCCGTAGCCGCAGCGGTGGATGAGCTGAGCGATGTTGCCGACCGCCTCGTCGCTGTGAACTGTGTGGTCATAGAAGGTGATCACCTAATCGGGCACAATACCGACGGTGGCGGGTTCATCGATGGCCTAGCCCACGATTCCGGTTTGGACCCTGCAGGCCGGAGGGCCGTCGTGGTCGGAGCAGGCGGCGCTGCAAGGGCCGTCGTACACGCCCTCGGGACGGCAGGGGCAGTGGACATCGCAGTGATCAACCGGACACCAGCGAGAGCAGAGGCGGCCGCCGCCCTCGCTGGTGAGGTCGGACGGGTAGCCACAGCTGAAGCAGTGGAGGGTGCCGACTTGGTGGTCAACGCAACACCGGTAGGCATGGGGCCAGATGACCAGGCGGTGCCGGTCGACCCAGACCTCATGAACCCAGGCCAGGTCGCCGTTGATCTCATCTACCATCCCCTCGCTACCCCCTGGGTGGCTACGCTTCGCGAACGCGGGATTGAAGCCCACGGAGGCCTCTCCATGCTCATCTTCCAAGCTGCCCGGGCCTTCACCCACTGGACCGGCAGGGAGGCACCGGTAGCGGCCATGGAACAGGCTGCGCGGGCCGAACTGGCTGCCCGCGCAGCCGACTGAACCCGCAGCCACAGCCGTGGTGCAGGTCATGCCGATCACCTGAAGTGGTATTCGACTTAGTCGGAGGGTCACCGTCACTAGCCTGTTGCAATGGCTAACAACCCCGACGGCCCCGGCCGGCCCCATCTTGCACTCGTGGGCCTAATGGGCGTTGGGAAGAGTGAGGTGGGCGCAGTTGTGGCTCAGCGTTTGAACCTCCGGCACCTAGACCTAGACGTCATGGTGACCGCCCGCGAGGGGCGCTCAGTGGGCGTGCTGTTCGAAGAACAAGGTGAATCCGGCTTTCGAGAGTGTGAGCAGGCTGCACTTGCAGATGTATTGTCCCTGCCACAACCGATCGTGTTATCCACCGGAGGCGGAGTGCTTGAGCGTGAGACCAACAAAGCCCTCCTTGCTGAACGGGCCACGGTCGTCTGGCTGAGGGCCCGCCTGGAGACACTCGCCGAACGCGTTGGTGGCGGTGTTGGGAGGCCACTGCTCCAGACAGGTGATCCGGCCGAGGTGCTAAGGGAACTGTCGGTCCGACGTGGACCTGACTACGAAGCTGTAGCCGACCACGTTGTCGATACCGACGGCCGATCCGTTGAAGAGGTGGCTGACTCCGTCATGGCGGTACTGCCCGATCCGGTGGCTACATGATCGACATCCACGTACCCCTAACCGGTGGTCGCTCCTACCCAGTGGTCGTAGGCCCCGGCGCCATCAAGCACCTACAGACCGTGCTACCTCCCGTATCGCGCGTCGCCGTCGTGACCCAAGATGGAATCGAGGTGGAGGTGGATCCGGGCGTAGAGCAGCGGGTCTTCACCATTCCCGACGGCGAACAGGCAAAGACACTCGCCACCATCGAGAAACTATGCAGTGGGTTTGCCACGTGGGGCCTCACGAGAGGTGATGCTGTTCTGGGAGTAGGTGGGGGTGTCGTCACCGACGTTGCCGGCTTCGTAGCTGCCAGCTACCACCGGGGTGTTCCCGTGGTCCACGTGGCCACAACCCTGTTGGCCCAGATCGATGCAGCGATAGGCGGTAAGACTGGAGTGAACCTGCCCGAGGGCAAGAACCTGGTCGGGGCGTTCTGGCAGCCTGCTGCCGTTCTCTGTGATACCGACACCCTTACGACCCTCCCAGAGCGCGAGATGCGTTGTGGCAGGGGAGAGATGGCCAAGTACCACTTCCTCGGCGGCGAAGACATCAAGGACCTCGAGATCGACGAGCAGGTGTCCAGGTGCGTAGAGATCAAGGCTGAAGTGGTGGCTGCTGACGAACGCGAAGCCGGCCGCCGAGTGGTACTCAACTACGGGCATACCCTCGCCCACGCAATCGAGACCATCGGGTGCTACGACATGCACCACGGTGAGGCCGTTGCCGTGGGTCTAGTGTTCGCTGCCGAGTTGGCCGGGGCGATGGGCCGAATCGATGCTGAAAGGGTGGCCGAACACCGTTGCCTCATCGACCACTACGACTTACCGCGGGTGCTTCCCACCGGAGTGGGCGACAACGAGTTGCTTGCGGCGATGGGTCGAGACAAGAAGGTGCTGGACGGCTTGACCTTCGTGCTGGATGGCCCCGACGGGGTAGAACCGGTTCACGGTGTCGATCCAAGCCTTGTGAGAGACACCCTGGACAGGGTGAGATGAGCCAGAAGAACGAGAGGAACCGCCAACCATGAGCACACGGACCGTGATGGTGTTGTCGGGCCCCAATCTGAACCTGTTGGGTGAACGAGAACCCGAGGTATATGGAGCCAACACCCTTGATGACCACCTAGCTGTAGCCCGCGAAGCTGCGACAATCCACGGACTTGAGATCGACCACCTCCAGTCCAACCATGAAGGTGAACTGGTCGACGCCATTCAAGCGGCCCGTACGGACTGTGCTGCGATAGTCATCAACCCTGGCGCCTTTACCCATTATGCCTGGGCCATCCACGATGCTCTGGCTGCTTTTGATGGGCCGATCATCGAAGTGCATCTGTCCAACCCGGCAGCCCGTGAGCCATGGCGCCACACCTCAGTCGTTGCACCTGTTGCCGCAGGCACCATCGCCGGCTTCGGCAGTGACGGCTACCGCCTGGCAATTGACGCCGTGGCGGCCCTTCTCGCCTCGGCCTGAGCACCTGGTGGCCACCTCAGTGCTTCCACCAATGGAGGTGGGGTTGCGTCTGAGCTGGCTGCGGGCCGAGTTGGATCAAGCCGACTGCGAGGCTCTGCTTGTCACCTCGAGTACCAACATCAGGTACCTGAGTGGGTTCACGGGTTCAGCCGGAGTGCTCTGGGTCGATGCCGACAGAGCAGTGCTAGTCACCGATGGCCGCTACGGCGACCAGGCACCTAAAGAGGTAGTCGAGGCTGGCACAGAGATCGAGGTGGAGATCACTGTCGCTGGAAGCCAGAAGTTGTTGAATGCCCTCGCCAGCGACATCAAAACCCTGGGCCTTGAAGCCGGATCTGTCACCTGGGCGGACCAGCGCAAGTTCGCCAGGTGCTTTGAGGGAATCTCCCTTGTTGCCACCGATGGTCTCATCGAAGCCCTGCGTGAGGTCAAGGACAAAGGAGAACTGGCCCGCATTGCTGCCGCTGCGGCAATTGCAGATGAGGCACTCGCAGTGGTATGGCCCATGCTTGACACGCAGCCCACCGAATTCCAGGTCGCCGCAGCTCTCGACGACACGATGCGGAGCATGGGTGCATCCGACAGGGCCTTTGCGACCATCGTTGCAGGAGGTCCCAACAGCGCACACCCCCACGCCCGACCCGGTGACAGGGCCATAACCCAGGGTGACCTCGTGGTGTGTGACATGGGCGCCATAGTCGACGGATACCACTCGGACATGACCCGCTCAACTCGCATCGGTGGAACAGGCGACGGCCAGGAGGCGGACATGCTCGCCACCGTTCTCGCTGCACAACAGGCGGGGATTGCGGCTATCTCTGATGGCGTGCCAGCAGACGTGATTGATTCCGCCTGTCGCTCCATCCTCAAAGAGGCAGGCATGGGAGAAGCTTTCACCCATGGAACCGGGCACGGCGTGGGCCTAGACATCCATGAAACACCGGTCCTGTCGGGAACGTCGACTGCTACCCTTCGCAGCGGTCAGGTGGTCACCGTTGAACCAGGTGCCTACATAGTCGGAATTGGCGGCGTCCGCTGGGAGGACACGGTGGTCGTCGAAAGCGGAGGCTGTCGACGCCTCACCAGGTCACCCAGCACCACCTGATATCAAGCATGACCCACGACACCGCGACAACGAGACCAGAACATGCCGATCATCACCACCAACGACCTCAAGAACGGGATGACCCTCGAGCTAGAAGGCACTCTCTTCTCGGTCGTTGAGTTCCAACATGTCAAGCCAGGCAAGGGCCACGCCTTCGTCCGCACCACCCTCAAGAACACCCGTACCGGAGCTGTCATCGACCGGACCTTTCGCGCCGGTGAGAAGGTCGAGCGGGCGATCATCGACAAGAGGGCCATGCAGTTTCTCTACCGTGACGGCACGGACTATGTATTCATGGACTCAGAGACTTACAACCAGCTCGCGGTTAGCCCTGAGACGCTCGGTGACGCATCTGACTACCTCGTGGAGCAAAACACGGCCCTGCTCATGATGTACGGCGAGGACGTGATCGGCGTCGACCTCCCCGCATCCGTGGAGTTGGTCATCGCTGAAACCGAACCCGGGGTTCAGGGTGACCGAGTATCGGGAGCACGAAAGCCAGCAACCCTCGAGACCGGTCTCGTCGTCTCCGTGCCACTGTTCATCGAAAAGGGTGAACAGGTGAAAGTTGACACCCGCACCGGTGAGTACCTCAGCAGGGTTTGAGACAGCCAAGCCGAGATCCCACGACCAGCCATGCCGCACAACCCCGGAGATGCAATCGGCTCACGCCGCGAGGCCCGAGAGACCGCCCTTGGGCTGCTCTACGCAGCCCACACGAGGGATGCGGACCCACTAGAGGTAATGGAAGAACAGCCGATCCCACCTGAGCCCTACACCATCCAGCTGGTAGAGGGCGTCGCCAACCACATCCAGGAACTAGACGACCTGATCGGCAGTTACTCCGAAGGCTGGAGTACCGGGCGCATGCCTGCCATAGATCTGACGCTGATTCGCATGGCGATCTACGAACTGGCCCACCAGCCCGACGTACCTACCCCAGCGGTACTCTCCGAGGTCGTCGAACTAGTAGGCGAGTACTCCACCGAGAAGTCGGGAAGGTTCGTAAACGGAGTGGTAGCGCGGATCGCTGAAGAACTTCGGCCTGGGGCCTGACACTGACACTTTGGTAGAGAAGCCTTTCGAGCCACCACACAGGTTTCCAACGGCTGGGCAAGGCATGTCACCAGAGACCTGTCTGGGGGTCAGGGAAGCCGGGTGGAGTGCGCGCGAGGAGGCAGTTGCGGGTAAGGTCTGTTCTCGACCGTGAAGCGGGTCCCGTGAGGCCTGGACGGATCGAGGAGTAGGTCAAATGGCCGAGAGAGAACGAAGTCAGACGCCCCCATTCGGGGGCGTTTTCGTCGCCCATGCCCGGATCATGAGCGCCGATGACATGGGTCGTGCGATCCTGCGCATGGCCCACGAGGTAATAGAGCGCAATCACGGCTTAGAGGGCGTGGTCGTGGTCGGCTTGCAGACGGGTGGAGTGCCAGTCGCCGAGCGGCTTGTAGATGCCATCGAAGGCATCGAGGGCATCAGGCCACCCCTCGGCTGCCTCGACGTGGCGTTGTACCGAGACGACATCGGCATACGACCAGTCGTCCCCGAGGCGGCCACCGACCTGCCAGCTGACATCGACAACAGCCTGGTGGTGCTTGTCGACGACGTATTGTTCACGGGCCGCACGATCCGAGCAGCCATGGATGCCGTCTGCGACTACGGCCGGCCCCGTTCGATCCAGTTGGCTGTGATGGTCGACCGTGGGCACCGAGAACTACCGATCAGGCCTGACTACGTTGGCAAAAACCTTCCCACTAGGCGCGACGAGGTCGTGGACGTGCATCCGCTCGGCGTCGACCTGGGGTCGGTGGAGAAGTGAGTGCCACTGTGGCATCCCCAAAGCACCTGCTCGGCATGGACGGAATGTCCCGGGACGGCCTCGAGGAGATCTTGGACCTGACAGACACATTCGCCGAGGTCGGCAGGCGCTCCATTCCGAAGGTGCCTGCTCTACGTGGCAAAACCGTGGCGTCGTTGTTCTTTGAGGACTCCACGCGCACCCGGATGTCGTTTGAGACCGCTGCCAAGAGGCTTTCAGCTGACACCATGACCTTCACCGCAGGCTCGTCATCACTGAGTAAGGGAGAGAGCCTGCGTGACACCGTCGAGGTGATCGGCTCCTACGGAGCTGATGCCATCGTTGTCCGCCACGGGATGGCCGGTACCCCTCACAGGGTTGCCGACTGGACCGATGCGTGCGTAATCAATGCTGGCGACGGCTGTCACGAGCACCCCACTCAGGCCCTGCTCGACTGCTACACGCTGCGGGAGAAGCGAGGCAACTTGGATGGGATGAGGATCGCTATCGTCGGCGACGTCCGCAACTCCCGCGTCGCGCGCTCCAATGTGCTGGCCTTTTCAATGCTGGGTGCCGAAGTGGTGCTAGTGGCTCCGCCCACGCTGCTACCTCCGTCAGTAGACGGCTGGCCAGTATCAATCTCCCATGATCTGGACCAGGTGCTTACCGGCCTGGATGCCTGTTACCTATTGCGGATGCAGAGGGAGCGGATAAACGAGGGCCTTGTGCCATCACTGCGTGAGTATGCGTCCGACTACGGGATGGATGCCCGGCGGGCCAAGCTGCTGCCGGCTGATGCCGTGATACTGCATCCGGGCCCCACCAATCCTGGTGTCGAGTTGACGGTCGAAGTGGCAACCGATCCACGCTCGGTGATTCTGGACCAGGTGTCAAACGGCGTGTCGGTGCGCATGGCGGTGTTGTTCATGTTGCTCGGGTCCGTACTGGACGTGGCACCCAGTCGGTCTTCAGACGACTCGGAGGCGGACGGGTGAGCCTCGTGCTGCGTGGTGGAAAGGTTGTCGACTCGCAAGGAGAGCGGATCCTCGATGTGGAGATTGGTGACGATGGACGGATCGTCTCGGTTGGTAACGACCTGAGTGGCGACACCAACCTGGACGCCTCGGGCTGTGTTGTCGCTCCTGGCTTGGTGGACCTGCATGCCCACCTCAGAGAGCCCGGCCAAGAGGATGCTGAGACCATTGAGAGCGGATCTAGGGGAGGGGCCCTGGGTGGCTACACAGCCCTGGTCGCCATGCCGAACACCGAGCCCGCAACGGATTGTGCAGCAGTTGTGGAACAGGTCAGGCACCTCGGTGCTGCGGCGCTCTGTGAGATCGTGCCCACCGCTGCGATGACCGTGGGCCGACTCGGTGTCGACATGGCTCCGATGGGAGAACTGGTCGACATGGGGGTTGGCATCTTCACCGACGACGGCACGGGCGTCCAGGATCCGAGGCTGATGCGTCGCATCATGGAGTATTCGACCGGACTGACGGCCCGCCTGGGTCGGCCCGTGTTATTGGCCCAGCACTGTGAGGTTTCGGCACTGTCTGACGGTGGGTACATGCATGAGGGTGACTGGTCTTCGCGTCTTGGTATCCCGGGCCAGCCAGCCGAAGCTGAGGAACTCATGGTCATGAGAGATATCGCCCTAGTGCGTCTCACCGGCGCCCGTATGCACTTCCAGCACCTGTCCACGGCAAGCTCGGTGGCGATGGTCAGGGGAGCCAAGGCCGCCGGCCTACCCGTGACCGCCGAAGCCACGACCCACCACTTCAGCCTCACCGATGCGGCATGTGCTTCATACGACCCGGTCTTTAAGGTGCATCCCCCGCTGCGCACCGACAACGACGTGGCAGCGGTTCGAAAGGGCCTAGCCGATGGCACCATTGACGCCATCGCAACCGACCACGCCCCACACGCAGACCATTCAAAGGAGCAGCCGTTCGACGAAGCACCACCGGGGATGTTGGGCCTCGAGACGGCCTTGTCTTTGGCTTTGGAGGACTCAGGGCTGGACCTGCCAGAGATACTGGCTCTCATGTCGTGGCGTCCGGCCGCCATCGCCGGTGTCAACGACAGGCACGGACTCCCTGTTGTTGTAGGAAACCAAGCCAACCTCTGCGTGATCGACCCCGACGAAACGTGGACAGTTTCAGGTCGAGCCATGGCCAGTCCTAGTTCCAACACGCCTTACGAGGGGCGCACCTTGCGGGGGCGGGTGAGGCACACCATCAGAGCTGGCGAGCCGGTGGTGGTCGACGGTGAGGCACGCCGGTGAGTAGGTGCAGCCCAGTCGAAGCACTTCTGGTCCTTTCTGACGGTTCGGTCTTCGAAGGTGAGGCAATAGGAGCATCTCCTCCAGGCGAGGTGACCACCGGCGAGGTGGTGTTCAATACCGTTCTCACGGGCTACCAGGAGGTCATCACCGACCCGTCGTATGCAGGTCAGATCATCACGTTTACATACCCCCACATTGGCAACTACGGCGTCAACGACGAAGACAACGAGAGCCGCCGACCATTCTGTGGAGGGGTGGTGGTGCGCGACCTGGCTCGGCACCACAGCAACTGGCGGGCAGATGGCGACCTGGGCTCCATGCTAATCGCCCAAGGCGTAGCCGGCATCGCTGGTATCGACACGAGGCGCCTCACTCGGCACCTGCGCGACGAAGGCGCCATGCCAGGGGCATTCGGCACCGCCGACCAGGCCACTTTGACAGCCGCCGCTGCTGTCGCCGCTACCACCGATGGCAAAGACATGGTCGCTGACGTGACCTGTGAGCAGGCGTACACAGTGGCCTCCACCGGAGGCGACCGGCGGATCGTGGCATACGACCTTGGCATCAAGGGAACCATCTTGAAGCACCTCTCAGCCCTAGGTGAGATCACCGTGGTGCCGGCATCCACGACGGCTGCCGACGTATTGGCGATGGGGCCAGACGGCGTGTTCTTGTCAAACGGCCCCGGCGACCCCGAACCCCTTGTGGACGTCCGCGCAGCGGTCCGCGACCTGTTGGGCGAAGTACCCCTGTTTGGTATCTGCCTAGGCCACCAGGTTCTGGCCGGGGCCCTAGGCGGCGAGACCTTCAAGCTCCCGTTCGGGCACCATGGGGGGAACCATCCTGTACGCAATCTGGTGACCGGTTCCGTCGAGATCACCAGCCAAAACCACAACTACTGCGTCGCCGACGGCTCGATACCGGCCGTCGACCTGACCCACGTGAACCTGAATGACCAGACCGTCGAAGGCATCTCGTGCCAGTCATTTCCTGCATTCAGTGTTCAATACCACCCTGAGGCCGGACCCGGGCCTCATGACAGCCGCTACCTGTTCGAGGACTTTGAGCACCTCATGGCTTCGCATCCAGTAGGCGTTCGCTGATGCCACGCCGTGACGACATAGGAAGCATCCTGCTGATCGGCTCGGGTCCGATCGTGATCGGCCAAGCCTGCGAGTTTGACTACTCGGGCACCCAGGCCTGTCGCGTGCTGCGCGACGAGGGCTACCGGGTGATCCTTGCCAACTCCAACCCAGCCACGATCATGACCGACCCAGACTTTGCTGATGCCACATATGTAGAGCCGCTGCGCTTGGACATCTTGACCCGCATCATCCACCGGGAGCGCCCCGATGCACTGCTGCCGACATTGGGTGGCCAGACAGCCTTGAACTTGGCGATGGAATTGGTAGAGGCCGGCGTTCTCGAGGAATACGGGGTGGAACTGATCGGGGCAGATGCCGAGGCCATAGCCACAGCTGAGGACCGGGCCAAATTCAAGACGGCGATGACCGAGATCGGCCTAGGGGTGCCCGCCTCTGGAACCGCCCATGACATGGACGAGGCCCTGCGGGTCGTGGACGAGGTTGGCTTGCCCGTCGTAATCCGCCCCGCATACATCCTCGGGGGTAGAGGAACAGGCGTTGCTTCGACCGACGAGGAGTTCCAAAAGGTGGCATCCGAGGGCCTGGCGGCAAGCCCCATCAGCGAAATCCTGATTGAGCGATCAATCGCCGGTTGGAAGGAATATGAGTTAGAGGTCATGCGCGACCGCGTCGACAACTGCGTTGTGGTGTGCTCTATTGAGAACCTGGACCCCATGGGAGTCCACACCGGTGACTCCATCACGGTGGCCCCCGCCCAAACCCTCACCGACGTCGAATACCAGGTAATGCGCGATGCTGCCTTCGCCTGCCTGCGCCGGGTAGGGGTGGAGACCGGGGGCTCCAACGTCCAGTTTGCTGTTAATCCAACAACTGGCGACCAGGTCATCATCGAGATGAATCCGCGGGTTAGTCGCTCCTCGGCACTGGCGTCCAAGGCGACGGGCTTTCCGATTGCCAAGATTGCCGCTCGTCTAGCGGTTGGGTACACGCTCGACGAGATCCCCAACGACATCACGAAGAAGACCCCAGCGGCCTTTGAGCCAACCATCGACTATGTGGTCACCAAGATCCCCAGGTGGGCATTCGAAAAGTTCCCCGGTACCACCGGAGTGCTTGGAACGTCGATGCAGTCCGTCGGTGAGGTAATGGCCATTGGCCGCACCTTTCCGGAGTCACTCCAAAAGGGAATGCGGTCACTCGAGAACGGCAGGCTGGGACTCAACGCAGACCCAGCCGAGGCGGCGCTCGACCAGATGGACGACGACACCCTCCTGGCAGCCTCAGCTGTTGCAACCCCGGCTCGCATCCTCCAGTTGGAAGCTCTCCTGCGCCGAGGGGTAGGCATTGAAGCGATTCATGATGCCACCGGAGTGGACCCCTGGTTCTTGGACCAGATCCTGGCCATCAGCCAAGAGCGAATGCATCTCGATTCAGTCGCAGCCGACGGTACCGGAATAGCCATCCTGGGAAGGACCGACTGGCGCAGGGCCAAACGCCTGGGGTTCGCAGACGCTCAGTTGGCCTACCTGTTCGGCGTGGACATGGCCGAAGCCCGTGTAGCCCGCGAGGCTGCCGGCGTGTGGCCCACGTTCAAGACCGTGGACACCTGTGGAGCGGAGTTCGATGCAGAGACCCCGTACCACTACTCCGCGTGGGAGGATGAAGACGAGGTGCGCCCCTCAAGCCGCACCAAGGTGATGATCCTGGGGTCGGGCCCCAATCGCATCGGTCAGGGCATCGAGTTCGACTACTGCTGTGTGCATGCCAGTTTCGCCCTGTCCGATGCGGGCTTCGAGACTGTCATGGTCAACTGCAATCCAGAGACGGTCTCCACCGACTACGACACAAGTGACCGCCTCTATTTCGAGCCACTCACCGAAGAGGACGTCGCCAACATCATTGATGCCGAACGCCCCTCGTATGTCATTGTCTCCCTCGGTGGACAAACTCCACTCAAACTTGCTGGCGCTATACCAGGTGACCTCGTGGCAGGTACGAGTCCCGACTCAATCGACTTGGCTGAAGATCGCGAACGCTGGAACGTGCTCTGTGGTGAACTGGACATACCCCAGCCACCCGGCGGAACCGCCGGTGATATGGAAACAGCCAGAGAAGTAGTGGACCAGGTTGGTTACCCGGTCCTGGTGCGCCCCTCCTACGTGCTGGGAGGACGCGCCATGCAGATCGTCTACGACGATGCTCAACTGGAACGTGCCATGGCCGAGTTGAGTGGCTTCGGCAGTCTCGGGATCGAGGGTGGCCTCTCAGCTGAACGGCCGGTGCTCATCGACCGCTTCCTCGAAGATGCCATCGAAGTTGACGTCGATGCCATCCGCGACAACACCGGCGAGGTGCTCATCGGTGCCGTGATGGAACACGTCGAGGAGGCCGGTGTCCACAGTGGTGACAGTGCCTGCGTGATCCCACCCCCCAATCTTTCGATTCCCGTGGTCGCTGAAATCGTGGAGCACACCAGGCGGATCGCGAATGAGCTCAACGTAAAGGGCCTGGTCAACGTGCAGTTCGCAGTCAAGGCTGCAGGCGAGGATTCCGAGGTCTACGTGATCGAAGCCAACCCCCGGGCATCACGTACCGTTCCGTTCGTCGCCAAAGCAACCGGAGTCCCAATTGCCAAGGTGGCCAGCCGGGTGATGGTTGGCGCCACCCTTGCCGAACTGCGCACCGAGGGTCTGCTCGTTGATCGCGTCGACGGCGACCACGTGGCCATCAAAGAGGCGGTCATGCCCTTTGATCGCTTCCCCGAGGCTGACCCGGTGCTTGGGCCCGAGATGCGTTCAACTGGCGAGGTCATGGGCATCGACATGACCACCGGCCTGGCCTTCACCAAGTCCCAGATCGCAGCCGGCGGCGCCCTGCCGGAGTCGGGCACCGTGTTCATGTCGCTAGCTGACCGCGACAAAGCCATCGGGCTTGATGCAGCCAAAGGCTTCGTGGCCCTGGGCCTGGAGCTTGTCGCCACCAGAGGAACAGCTGAACACCTCCGGGCTGGCGGAGTAGAGGTGCGCGAGGTGGTGGCCAAGATCGGTGAGGATGGAACCGACGCGGTCGGACTGATCCGGTCGGGTGTCGTCCAGTTGCTCGTAAACAGCCCGAGGGGTCGTGGCCCGCGTGCCGACGGTGAGCAGATTAGGGGAGCAGCGGCAGCCGAGGGGATACCACTGTTGACAACGGCGTCAGCGGCCCTGGCCGCGGCCCGGGGATTGGCTGACTGGCAGAGGTACCCGCTGTCTGTAAGGACCCTGCAGGAGTACCACAGCGCGATGTCTGGATCGGCATCGACATGAGGCCAAGGATCCGCAGGGGTCGTCATGGCCTCGACGGTGTCAAAGCAGACCTTTCGACACGGGTCGCGTCGGTGAATTTGCCAAATCCGGTCATGACCGCATCGGGCACGGCGGGCCATGGCACAGAGCTAGCTACGCACCTTGACCTTTCATCTCTCGGCGCTGTCGTTGTCAAGTCACTTCACGCCGAACCCTGGGCTGGGAACCCGGCGCCGAGGATCCATGCCACGCCATCCGGCATGATCAACAGTGTTGGGCTCCAGGGCCCCGGACTAGCCGCCTGGTTAGAACAGGACCTGCCAGTGCTCGAAGCAACTAAAGCCAGGGTCGTGGTGAGCATCTGGGGCCGGACTGTCGACGAGTTTGCCGCCGCTGCCTCGATGCTGGCTACCGCACCTAGTTGCGTAGTGGCCGTCGAGGTAAACGCCTCATGCCCAAACCTTGAAGACCGTCGAGCCCTGTTCGCCCACTCAGCCACGGCGACAAGCGAGGTAGTCGATGCAGCGCGGGCGGCCCGTCGGCCCCTGTGGGCGAAGCTGAGCCCCAACACACCCGAGTTGCCCGAGGTGGCAGCCGCAGCGGCCGCTGCTGGAGCCGAAGCCGTGACCGTCGCCAACACAGTGCTCGGAATGGTCATAGATACTGAGACACGCCACCCGGTCCTGGGAGCAGGCCGCGGGGGCCTCTCAGGCCCGGCGATAAGGCCGGTAGCAGTGAGGGCTGTCTTTGACACCCACGAGGCACACCCCGATCTGCCCATAGTGGGTGTGGGTGGGATCAGTTCGGGTGACGATGCTGTGCAGTTCCTCCTAGCCGGTGCAACTGCCGTACAGGTTGGTACAGCCACCTTCGCTGATCCGGCTGCACCGGCGCGGATTCTGGCAGACCTGGGTAGATGGTGCGATCATCACGGCGTGGCAACAGTGACAGACCTGGTTGGAGGTGCACATGGCTGACGGAGCCACCGGGGATGCCGGTACTGAGGAACCCGAGGTCAACCGTGTTCCAGTCGACATCCGCTCGAGGCTGGCACTGGCCCTCGACGTCGACGACCTAATCGAGGCCAAGCGTCTGGCGGCCTCGCTGAGTCCCTACTTCGGGACGATCAAGGTGGGCCTCGAGCTCTACTTGGCAGCCGGTCCCACATCGGTCGGGTACTTCGCTGAAGCCGGCTTCGATGTCTTCTGCGACCTCAAGTTGCACGACATACCGAACACGGTCGAAAGGGCGGCGAGGGTGGTCGGTTCGCTGGGCGCCCGTTGGATGACCTGTCACACCTCAGGTGGCCTGACAATGTTGCGGGCGGCGGTGGTTGGCCTCACTGAGGGGGCTGCCAATGCAGGGATGCCAACACCTGGAGTTCTGGGCGTAACGGTCCTGACCAGTGACGATACCGCTACTTCAGCCGAGCTATCAGCTCGCTGTGACCTAGCCGTCGATGCCAGTTGTGGCGGGATCATCTGTGCCGCGCCCGACCTAGAGGACACCGAACCGTGGGCCGACAGGCTTGCGCGGGTCGTACCTGGAATACGCCTCCCAGGAGGTGACACACATGACCAGTCCAGGGTCGCCTCACCCAGCGATGCGCTGGTCGCAGGTGCGGATCTACTGGTGATAGGACGCATGGTTACCGCAGCTGAAGATCCAGTTGCCGCAGCCGAAGAACTTGTCGCCTCGGTCCTGAGCTGACGGCCTGTTGGCCAAATGGTTGGTGAGTTGTGCGCGGCTCACGCGAGGGCCGCTATGGTCCCGGCCATGGCTGGACTACCACAACTCACAGATGAACAACGCCGGGCCGCACTTGAGAAGGCTGCTGAGGCCCGCCGAGTACGGGCCGAGGTCAAACAACTCCTCAAGATGGGCTCTCTCTCGATGTCCGGGCTCCTAGCCCGTGCCGACGAAGAGGTCATCGTTTCCAAGATGAAGGTTCTCGCAGCTCTCGAGTCCCTCCCCAAGTTGGGCAAGGTGAAGGCCCGTCGAACCATGGAGGAGATCGGAATCAGCGAGAGCCGTCGCCTGCGTGGCCTCGGCAAGCAACAGCGCGCCGATCTGCTGGCCCGCTTCGGCTGATCTGACCCCAGTGTCCGAAGCCGGTCGCCCGGCCGACCGGGATGGGCCACTGGTCGTGGTCCTGTCAGGTCCCGGTGGTGCTGGCAAGGGAACGATCGCCCGCAGTCTGGCAGCAGCCGATGACTCGATAAGCCTGAGCGTTTCCTGGACCAGCAGGGATCGACGTGCCGACGACGATGATGACGCCTACGTCTTCGTTGACCGGGCGGCCTTTGAGACCCGTCGTGACACGGGTGGCTTCATCGAGTGGAACGAGTTTCTTGGTTGCTACTACGGCACACCCGTCCCGAGCGCAGCGGACGGGAGTGTGCTCCTTCTTGAGATCGATGTGGCAGGCGGCCGGCAGGTGCTGCGTGCCGACCCAGACGTGCTCTGCTTGTTCGTAGATGTTCCAGATAACGATGAACTCAGAAGGCGGCTGATCGACCGGGGGGATGGTGCCGAACGTGCCGATGCCCGCATCATCGAGGCGACGAGGGAGAGGGCTGAGGCGGCTGACCTGGGCTACCTGACCGTGGTCAACGACGATTTGGACCGGGTAGTTCACGAGGTTGCATCGCTGATCGCTACCCGCCTGACGCCGAAAAGCCCCTACTAGGAGGCTTGCAGGGCCTCTCGGTAGGCGGTCGGCAAGCGGAGGCAACTGGAATCGGCTCTGGTACCGTGGTGGCCCGTCCGTAGGGCGAGCCACCGGTCGACACGACGGTGCGCCCGCTAGCTCGCAAAACGCCTGGAACCGGGTATCTGCGGGTGACATAAGAACCCCGAGGAGCACTGTGCAGCGCCACGACAGCATGATCAGACCACCGATCGAGGGGTTGTTGGATCTGGCCGAATCCAAGTTTCGGCTTGTGACGGTTAGCGCTAAGCGTGCCCGCCAGATCAACTCCTACTTTGGACAACTGGGTGAAGGCCTTGGAGCCTCCATACCGCCACAGATCACCTCAACTGCACGCAAGCCCTTGTCCATTGCTTTTGAAGAATTGGACGCCGGAAAGGTCATTCCGATCGAGCCTCCTGACGAGCCCGAAGAGATCGAGGGCCTCGACGTCGACGGTGAGTTGCTCGAAGACATGCTCGATGAGTCGGCTGAAACCGACGAAGCCGACGAAGGCGCCTGATCGGCTGACATCCGTATGGGCGCACTAGACGGTCGCCGGATCGTCCTCGGGGTGACCGGGGGCATCGCCGCCTACAAGGCGATCGAGGTGTGTCGTCGCCTTGTCGACGCAGGAGCTCACGTGTCACCGGTGATGACGGGCGGGGCAATGCGCTTCGTCGGGAGTGCGACATTTGATGCACTCGCCTCCGAGCCAACCCAGGTGTCGCTATGGGACGAGGAACACCCGGTTCCCCATACCCGTCTCGGCCAGGGTGCTGACTTGGTGGTTGTTTGTCCAGCCACGGCCCGCCTGCTGGCCGACTACCGCATGGGGCGTTCAGGCGATCTCCTGACGGCGACCCTTATGGCCACTAGAGCTCCCGTCGTGGTCTGTCCAGCAATGCACACCGAGATGTGGGAACAACCCGCAGTCCAAGAAAACGTGGTGGTACTCGCTGAGCGTGGGGTGACCATCGTTGGGCCCGACCACGGCCGTCTGGCTGGCGGCGATGTCGGAGCAGGGCGCCTGGCCGATCCGGTGGACGTCATTGCCGCAATCGATTCGATCCTAGGAGGTGGCGGTTCTAGCGCTGGCGGCGACATGGCCGGCCTTGAAGTGCTGGTAACCGCCGGTGGAACTAGGGAGCCGATCTGTCCGGTGCGCTACGTGGGCAATCGGTCTTCTGGAAAGCAGGGTCATGCAATCGCTGTTGCGGCGGCAATGCGTGGCGCCAAGGTGAGATGTGTCACCACCCAGCCCGAGACAGCCCCCGACCGCCTCGGAATCGAGGTGGTCGGAGTTGAGACAGCAGCCGAGATGGCTACAGCCGTCCTAGACAACTTCGGTACGGCCGACATGGTCCTGATGGCTGCAGCGGTGGCCGACTTCAGACCGGTTGTGGTGGCTGGGTCCAAACTCAAGAAGGCCGACGGTGCCCCCGAGATCAAGATGGAGCCGACAACTGACATCCTGGCCGAACTGGGCCACAACCGGTCAGCAGGCCAGGTGTTGGTCGGATTCGCTGCCGAGACCGCCGATCTCAGGCAGAATGCGACCTCAAAACTGGAATCCAAGGGGATCGACATGATCGTTGCTAATGACGTCTCAGCACCAGGTGTCGGCTTCGGACACGACACCAATGCCGTACTCCTGATCGACCGAGGCGGTGAGAGCAGTGAGGTTCCGTTGGCCGACAAGCACCAAGTTGCCGCAGCTGTGTTGGACGCAGCACTCAACTGTTTGCACAATGCCCGAGACACCGGCACCGTGGGCGGCACAGGAGAGGGTGTGACCGGATGAGTGACAACTGGACCTTCACCTCGGAGTCGGTGACCGAGGGTCATCCAGACAAGATGGCCGACCAGATCTCTGACTCCATACTCGACGCCCTCCTTGGCGAGGATTCTGACAGCCGGGTCGCATGTGAAACCCTCATAACGACGGGCCTGTGCGTCGTAGCTGGCGAGATCCACACGGGGGCCTACGTGGACATCCCTCGGACTGTTCGCCAGACAATCTGCGAGATCGGTTACGACCGCGAGGACTACGGCTTTGATGGAAACACCTGTGGCGTGATGGTGGCAATCGACGAGCAGTCACCCGATATCGCCCAAGGCGTCGACAAGTCCGAGGAGTCCCGCACCGGCTCCGGAGGTGTCGGAGACCAGTTCGACCTCCAGGGTGCTGGCGATCAGGGAATGATGTTCGGCTACGCATGTAGCGAGACCGACGCGCTGATGCCGTTGCCTATACACCTTGCCCACCGGATGGCTGAACGTCACGCCGAGATCCGCAAGGCAGGCACCGTTCCGTACCTGCGGCCCGATGCCAAAACCCAGATCACCTTCGACTACGAGGGGGACCGTCCTGTCCGACTGCGCACCGTGCTTGTCTCGACGCAGCACAACGATGGCATCAACCGCGACTCCATGATCCGGCCCGACCTGATTGAGCACGTGATCCGTCCCGTCATTCCCGAGCAGTTCGCCGATGACGACTACGAGGTGCTCGTGAACCCGACCGGTCGCTTCGTGGTGGGTGGACCCGTGGGCGATGCCGGACTGACCGGTCGCAAGATCATCGTTGATACCTACGGCGGCATGGCCCGCCACGGTGGCGGTGCCTTTTCTGGAAAGGACCCAAGCAAGGTCGACAGGTCTGCTGCCTACGCGACCCGCTGGGTGGCAAAGAACCTGGTTGCTGCCGGAGCGGCCACCCGTTGCGAGGTCCAGGTGGCGTACGCGATCGGCATGGCCCACCCGTTGTCGATCCGAGTCGAAACCTTTGGTACCGAGGCGGTTGACCCGGGCCGCATCTCCGAGTGCGTTAGCGAGATCTTCGACCTACGTCCGGCTGCCATCGTTGATGCCCTCGACCTCTGCAGACCCATCTACAGGAGGACAGCGGCCTACGGTCATTTTGGTCGCGAAGGTTTCCCGTGGGAGGCAACCGACAGGGTTGATGTCGTGCGTTCCCACTTGGGCCTGGACTGAGAAGATCCGGGGTGGCCGGCGGCACGGCCGACCAGGGGCGCCTCGACCTGGACCTTTCTACAACGGATCCGATCCCGGCTGAACCAACTGGAGGGGCCGGCTCGGATCGACTGGGACTACCGGTTGGTTCACGGGTGGTTCGTGTCTTGCCCGACTTGGCAGCCATTGACCGCCCCTTTGACTACCTGGTTCCACCTGCATGGGCCGATGACGGTCGTGGAGAGCGTCTGGTCGTTGGGTCGAGGGTGCGAATTTCCCTAGCTGGACGTCGAGTGGGGGGCTGGGTGCTGGAAGACAACGTGGTGCCACCACCCGGCGTGGAACTTCGCCAACTCACCAAGTCAAGTGGTCTAGGCCCGTCATCTGAGGTGATCGATCTGGCCCGCTGGGCATCCCACCGGTGGGCAGGCCGCCTGAATGGCCTTCTGGGAACGGCCTCACCATCCAATGTGGTGGAGTCCCTGCCACGTCCCCCGCCAAGGCCCACCGTTCAACCGACAGTTAACACCTGGGGCATGCGGGCCTTCCAGGTTCAGCAGACGATCGTGCGACTTCCCCCAGATGCCGACGTCGTACCGTTGGCTATTGAGGCAGCTAGGAAGGGTGATGCCCTGGTCCTTTTGCCGACCGTTTCCGCGGCAGAGAAAATGGCTGCCCGCCTACACAGCAAAGGCCTGCCCGTATCTCTCGCACAACGACAGTGGGCACAGTCCGCATCAGGAGGCCTGGTGGTCGGCTCACGCTCAGCAGCTTTGGCTCCAGTGGGCAACCTTGCCGCTGTCGTGGTGGTCGACGAGCATGACGAGAACTACCAGGAGGAACGGGCACCCACCTGGCATGCCCGAGACCTGGCAATCGAGAGGGCACGAAGAGCCGGCATCCCTTGTGTTCTGACATCCCCATCGCCCAGCCTTGAAGCCCTGGAGTGGGGAGAGCTCGTGGTTCCCTCCCGAAAGGAGGAGCGCGACGGCTGGCCCATCCTGGACCTACACGACCGCCGTGACGACGATCCCATGAGATCGGGCCTGCTTGGCCCAAGACTGGTCGAGATACTTCGTGGAGCTGAAGGAGATCCGGTCGTATGCGTGTTGAACCGACGGGGGCGCTCAAGGTTGCTGGCCTGCAATGCCTGTGGGAGTTTGGTTCGCTGCTCTGAGCATCAGGTTCCTTTGATCCAAGAGGACGAGGACATGCTGTCGTGTCCGGTGGACGGTGCACGACGCCCCCAGGTCTGCGACGAGTGCGGAGCAAGTCGGTTCAAGAACCTGAGGGCCGGGGTGGCACGGCTCAGGGAGGAACTTGAGGCGCTTGCTGGCAGGCCCGCACTGGAGGTCACAGGTGACACCGATGTCACTGACGGAGGCCTTACTGGGCACGCCGTCTACATCGGGACCGAGGCCTTGTTGTACCGCGTTGACTCTGCTGCAAGGGTTGTATTCCTGGAGTTCGACCAGGAACTCCTAGCCCCAAGGATGCGTGCAGCAGAACAGGCCATGGCCCTGCTCATCCGGGCGGCCCGCCTGGTAGGAGGGCGTTCCAGTGGTGGTCGACTCGTCGTCCAGACCCGGATGCCCGAACACGAGGTACTTCAGGCAGTACTCCATGCAGATCCTGGACGACTGGCGGAGGCTGAGTTAGCCCGTCGCCGGCTGCTCAACCTGCCACCTTGGTCGGCTCTGGCGAAGGTTTCTGGACCACCTGCCGGGGAGTTCATAGCCAGACTGGGGTCACCGGACGGGATCGACCTGATGGGCCCACGCGACGGTGCATGGTTGGTGCGAGCCCCCGACCACGGTCGCCTCAGCGAAGTGCTCGCAGCCGTGGAGCGTCCCAAGGGTCGACTCCGTATCGAGGTCGACCCGCCCAGGGCCTGATGGGAACTGCTACCAGAGTCGGCGGTGGGCCTCGTAGAGGGCTATGGCAGCGGCAGCTGCCACGTTGAGACTGCCTACCTTTCCTAGTTGCGGGATGAAAGCCACCGTGTCACATGCCTCAAGCACCATGGCTGACAGGCCCCGGTCCTCGTGGCCGAGCGCCAGGCATGTCCTGTTGGGAAACTCGACTTCATTCAGCGGGACAGCGTCATCGGCCAACTCAACGCCAACTAGGCCGTAGCCGCTCTTTGTGAGTTTGTCGACCGCCTCCTCGACTGTCTCGGTAGTGGTCCATGTCAGGTACCGGCCGGTACCGAGAGCGGTCTTGGCAGTCTTGGAGTGAGTGGGAGCGGCAGTGGCCCCTGCGAGCCACAGGTGCGATACCCGGTAGGCCGCAGCGGTGCGCAGGATGGCGCCCACGTTGTAGGGAGTCTGGACACTGTCGAGCAGCAGTGCCACGTCAGTCTCGGTGCGACGTCGCCACTCCCGGTGAAGACGTTTTAGGCCTGTGCTGTCCAGGTTCTTCATCTGGCTGCTACATCCAGAATCCGAAAGCCCTTGCGCGAGGCACGACGCTGGGTGGACCAGCCCTCACCGGTTAGCCATCGGGCTAAGGAGTCAGAGCCCAGGTGGCGTTGTACGACGAGGTGGGCGGCTCCTCCGGGAACAAGCCTGTCCAGCCAGGTGGTCAACAGGTCGTGGAGTGCTGCCTTGCCAACCCGGATCGGTGGGTTGGACCAGATGGCGTCGAAAACAACATCGTTAGGCATGTCGTCAGGTTTGGCCACGATCACGTTGTTGAGGCCGGCTGCAGCGGCGTTGCGGCGACACAGGTCCAGAGCCCGCTCGTTCACGTCGATGGCCCACACCCGTGATTCCGGACTGCGCATAGCCAAGGTGCAGGCAATCGGGCCATAGCCACATCCCAGATCCAACAACTCCGAAGCGAGCACTGGTGGGCGTGCGCCCTCCATGAGCAGGAAGCGGGTGCCGCGGTCCACATGTCCTGCGGAGAAGACGCCGCTATCGGTTTGAAGAACGACCTCTATGTCAGGTAGAAGCAAGGTGACTTCGTCGGGTCGTGCCCCGGCCTCGGGTCGACTCGTCCAGTACTGCTGTTCACCGGTCACCTCGGCACTCCTCTGGCCTTCACAGCCCTGACGGTAGCCTTGCGTCGTGAGTCCCCGGGAGATCCGCATCATCGGTGACCCGGTCCTGCGTAAGCCTGCGACCGAGGTCACTGAGTTGACTGGTGCTCTGGCGCGTCTAGCTGACGACATGGTTGCAACCATGTACGAGGCACCGGGGCTGGGTTTGGCAGCCCCCCAGGTAGGGGTACAGAAGCGGTTCTTTGTCTACGACCTCGGTGAGGGGCCCGGCACCATAGTGAACCCCACGATCCGGGAATCTGACGGAGAGTGGCTGTTTGAGGAAGGCTGCCTTTCTGTGCCCGGACTCTCCTGGGAAATCCTGCGCCCGAAAACCATTCACCTGGTCGGCATCGACCTGAATGGAAATGACGTTTCCATCGAGGCCGATGAGCTCGAGGCGCGGCTCTTTCAACATGAACTGGACCATCTCGACGGAGTCCTACTGGTCGACCACCTCGACGAGGGCCAGGCGCGGGACGCCCGCAGGGCCCTGCGGGAGTTGGCACTCTCTGGTTCGTCTTCCACCCGGTCGGCCCCCAACGGTGGACTGCGATTGCTTTGATAGCGCCTCCTCCGGCGCATCCCCAGCGATTGGCCTACCTAGGGACACCTATGGCCTCGGTCAGGCCACTCCTGGCACTTCACCAAGCGGGCCACGAGATAGTTGTCGTGGTGACTGGAGAGGATCGTCGTCGCTCAAGGAGGGCTGAGCCCTCGCCGAGTCCGGTCAAGGAAGCGGCTCTGAGTCTGGGCCTGCCGGTCGCTCACAACCTGACAGCGGTCAGCGAGAGCGGAGCAGACTTGGGTGTGGTCGTGGCATTTGGCTGTCTAATACCCGCTGATTTGCTAGCCGAGGTCCCCATGGTGAACCTCCACTTCTCGTTATTGCCTCGGTGGCGGGGGGCAGCACCCGTGGAGCGGGCAATCCTGGCTGGAGACACGACCTCCGGGGTGTGCTTGATTGCCGTTGACGTCGAGCTCGATACAGGTGGCATCTACGCAAACATTGAGGTACAGGTGGGAGTTGACGAGACGGCCAACGCCCTTCGTGACCGACTAGTTGATGCTGGTTCCAGCCTGTTGCTGGAAACTCTGGCAAATGGTCTGGAGGAGCCGACTGAACAGGAGGGTGAGCCCACCTATGCCCACAAGATCGAACAGTCAGACCTGGAATTGGATTGGTCACGGCCAGCCACCGACCTGGAGCGGATTGTCCGGGTGGGGGGTGCATGGACAATTTTTCGCGGTAGGCGCCTGAAGGTATGGGCTGCCCGGGTAGCTGATGCCGTTGTCGGGATACCCGGTTCTCTCCACGACGTCCGAGTTTCCACCGGCGAGGGAGCAATCCACCTGATTGAAGTGCAGGCCGAAAGCCGCGAGCGCCAAACCGCAGAGGCGTGGCTGATGGGTGCCCGCGTCGAGCCGGGCGAAACCCTGGGCTGAAAACCAGCATGGACGACCCCAGACGCCTTGCCCTTGAGGTGTTAACCAGGATTGAACGCGACGAAGCGTTTGCCAACTTGGCCCTTGCCTCTGCACTGGACCGAGCCGATCTGGACCGTCGGGACCGGGCATTTGTAACTGATCTGGTGTATGGCACCACGCGGATGCGACGTGCCTGTGACCACATGGTCGACAGGTTCCTCCACGACGAGGTAGAGCCGAGTGTGAGGAGTGTGCTGAGGATGGGTGCCTACCAAATCCACTGGGGAGGGGTACCAGCTCACGCAGCAGTTTCAGCGACTGTCGCAGTCGCACCGCGCCGGGTGCGCGGCCTGTGCAACGCGGTCCTACGGCGTGTATCTGAGAATGAGCCAAACCCGCCTACCAGAGCTATTGAGTTGAGCTACCCGGACTGGATCATTGAGACCCTCACAGCGGATCTGGGCGAGGCCGATGCCGTTGAGGCATTGAGAGTGATGAATCGGCCCGCACCGGCTGTGACAAGAGAAGACGGCTACCACCAGGACAGGGCCTCCCAACTGGTTTCTGAGGTCGTAGCAGACGGCCTGACCAATGGCGCGAAGGTGGTCGACCTATGTGCCGCACCAGGTGGTAAGGCCACGGCGATGGCATCCACGGGTGCTCGTGTGTTGGCAGCCGACCGTCACCAGCGGCGCCTCAACTTGGTCAGATCCAATGCTGAGGGCCTCGGCCTCGACTTGGAGGTGGTTGTTGCAGACGCCACCCAACCACCGTTCAGACCTGCCAGCTTTGACCGGGTGCTCGTAGACGCTCCTTGCTCGGGCCTCGGGGTATTGCGTCGTCGTGCCGATTCCCGTTGGCGTGTGACACCCGACGATGTGACAGAACTGGCTGATCTGCAACTCAGCATGCTGATCGCCGCCCTGCCCCTCGTAGCGTCCGGTGGAATGCTGGTCTACAGCGTGTGCACCCTGACAGCCGCCGAGACCACCGGCGTAGACGAGCAGTTCCGTGAGGCCACCGGAGCAGTCCCGGTAGGTCCGCCAACGGCACCATGGAGGGTCAACGGCGCAGGTGGCCTGCTGTTGCCCCAGGATCTTGACGCTGAGGGCATGGCGGTGTTTTGTTACACAGTGACCTGAGAGGGCCATCCAGCCAGTCTCAAGAGGTCAACAAGCGACTGCTCAGGTGTTCGAGCACTCTGTCGAGGGCGTCCCGGGTCGGGTGGCCAGGCTCGTCGATCAACTCTTCGGTAATAACCGAGTGGGCCCTGGGGCCGATGCCGTGTGGGTTTCCCGGGGACGAGTCGATCTCGACCCCGATGAAGCCCTCACCTAACTCTTCGGCCAACCGCTCGAAGCGCTCAGCAGGGACCATGGAGTCGTTGGAGAAGCGCAGGCCAAGTACACAGGCACCGGCATCGACCCGGTCACGTACCACGTCAAGGTCGCGGTCGGAGATACCGAGAGACCGCTTACGACCCTTGCCGAAAGGTAATGGCAGGCTGGGCTGACTCAACACCGGTGCCAAAACCCGCTCATCGAGCATCATGCCCAGGGCGAATCCACCTGTGAAACACATGCCGACGGCCCCCACCCCAGGGCCACCGCAGCGACCGTGTTCGAACGCTGCTAGCGCACGCAACCAAGCGGTGACAGGCGAGGTGCGGCGACGCATCAGGGAGGTGAACTCGCGTGACACGCATCCACCCACCAGGCTCTTGATGGTGTAGCCGGCGGTTGGTTCGCGTCCAGGGGTACCAAACAGGGACGGCATCACCGCTGTGCAGCCAATATTGACCACACGCCGGCCGAAGTCAGCGACTCGAGGGGTGATGCCTGGCATCTCGGCCATGACGATCACAGCGGGCCCATGGCCGGCACGCAGCACCGTGCGAGTGGTGCCGCCATGGGAGAACTGGCCAATCTCAAAACCGTCGAGTGCCTCAACTCCCATTGACAGTCACCTCCCGTGACAGGTTTTGTTACCAGTGGAGGCGACACTAGCGGGCTGCCGTTTCAGCCTGTGGAGGCACACACCGATACCCTCGTCGCCATGTCCGATGAAACCAGGCCACCTGGGAGTGTGCAGGTCAAGATTCTGACTGTCTCTGACGGCGTAATCGAGGGCACGCGCGAGGATCGCTCCGGAGCGGTACTAGCTGACCGAGTTGAGGCCGAGGACTGGACTCTGGTTGCACGGACCGCATGTGCTGATGGTGTCAATGAAGTAGCCAATGCCCTCAAGGATCTTGCATCAGGTTTTCACGGCTTGATCATCACCACAGGTGGAACCGGTTTTGGTCCACGCGACCTGACTCCTGAGGGCACCAGCGCCGTCATCGACCGTGAGGCCCCCGGTTTGGCCGAGGCAATGCGCCTAACAAACCCACTGGGGCGACTGTCGCGTGGAATCGCCGGCACCATCTCTACAACGCTCATCGTGAACACCCCCGGTTCATCTGCCGGCTGCATCGAGTGCCTCGAAGCTGTGGTCGACGTGGTTCCCCACGCCGTACGACTACTCAACGACAACACCGACCCGCATCCCTCTGCAGGGTGACTGGGAATGGAAACTGACGCCACCTTCATGACACGGGCCATCGAGGTGGCTGAAAGGGCCCGGTACCGCAGTTCTCCCAATCCCTGGGTCGGCGCCGTGGTCGTGGCCGACGGTTGCGTCGTTGGCACCGGGGCAACCAGTCCCCCGGGCGGCGCCCACGCTGAGGTGGTGGCACTCGCCGATGCCGGGGACCAGGCGCGGGGAGCGACGCTCTACACGACGCTCGAACCCTGCTGTCATGAGGGCAAGACTGCACCGTGCACCAGTGTCATTGCTGAGGCAGGAATCAGCCGTGTTGTCGCAGCTGTAACTGATCCGGATCCTGATGTTGCCGGTGGTGGTTTTGCCGCTCTGGCCGAAGCTCGCATTGACGTGGACGCGGGTATCGAGGCCGGAGCAGTGGAAGAACAACTGTTGCCGTATCTGACCCACCGCCGTACTGGGCTTCCTTACGTGGTCCTCAAGTTGGCAGCGACCCTTGATGGACGTATTGCTGCTACCGATGGATCCAGTACTTGGATCACGGGACCGGAAGCCAGACAGGACGTACACAGGCTGCGTGCGCAAAGCGATGCTATTTGCGTGGGGGCGGGGACCATTCGGGCCGACGACCCGCGCTTGACGGTTCGCGACTGGCCCGGAGCTGAAGCCGCCGCAGCACGCGATCCGAGGCGGGTGGTGCTCGGAGCCATTCCCGAAGGCGCAGAGGTGATGCCTGCCGAGTCCCACGAGGGCCCACTGGAGGACCTACTCGTCGACCTCGCTGGGGACGGGGTGCTGCAACTCCTAGTGGAGGGTGGTGCCGATGTTGCTGGACGCTTCCATAGGGCCGGCTTAGTGGATCGCTACGTCATCTACATAGCGCCGGCGATCCTTGGTGGTGACGACAGCGTGCCGATGATGGCAGGGCCTGGAGGAACCACGATGGCTGATGTGGCTAGGGGAAGCTTCACCACAGTCATCCGACTCGGTGGCGACCTGCGTATTGACATGGTGTCAGATACCTGACACAGACTGGAAATAGACCACTTGACCGCGCCGGTGGCCCGGTAGGTTCTTGGCTGTGTTGAAGATCGTCTTGCCCAAGGGGTCCCTCGAGAAGGCCACGCTTGAACTGTTCGAGGCTGCCGACCTGGAAGTTAGGCGCGGCTCCTCGGTTGACTATCGGGCCAGTGTGAACGACCCCAGGATTGAAGAAGTCCGAATCCTGCGACCCCAGGAGATCCCCACCTACGTAGCCGACGGCCTTTTCGACTTGGGTATTACCGGCCGCGACTGGATAGAGGAGACCGGCAGCAACGTAGAGAGCTTGGGAGAACTGCACTACTCCAAGGCCACAGCCCGCCCAGTGAACATCGTCGTGGCGGTACCCGAGGGATCTGAGTACCAGTCGGTGGCCGACCTTCCAGCAGGGGTGAAGGTCTCCACCGAGTATCCAGAGCTGACTAAGCGCTTCTTTGCAGAGCACGCGGTGGATGCCGACGTCCGCCTGTCCTATGGCGCGACCGAGGCCAAGGTGCCCGACATTGTCGATGTGGTGGTCGATCTGACCGAGACCGGTAGGGCAGTCCGGGCTGCCGGACTGAAGATCATCGACACCATCCTTACCAGCTACACGGAACTGGTCGCCAACCCGGGATCATGGGCCGATCCCGACAAACGCCATGCCATGCAACAGATACACACCCTGCTCCAGGGCACCCTTGAGGCTCGGGGCAAGGTGCTCGTCAAGATGAATGTGCCCACTGACGCACTTGATGCTGTGATTGGCCTGATGCCGGCAATGAAGGCGCCGACGGTAAACGAGTTGTTTGGCGGTGGTGGCTATGCCGTCGAGACCGTTGTTGCAAAGTCTGAGATCAACGTGCTCATCCCTGAGCTTCGGGACCACGGGGCAACTGACATCCTTGAACTACCACTGGCCAAGATCGTCCACTGACCCTCCAGCAGGTGGGATCAATGGACGGCTCAGCCGTCCTCTTCGCCTGTGGGTTCTTCTCCAGCAGCATCAGGATGGTCGGTATCAGTGGCGTCAGATGGCCTAGCGGCCTGTTCGACTTTGACATAGACCATCCGGATCTGGTGGAGGGCATCTTTGAGGGTGGCCTCAGCCTCGCCCAAGCGCCCCGGCAGCTTCTCGACCACGCCGGCCATGGCATCAATCGCCACTGCTGCCTCAGCAAGGTTTGATGGTTCCTGGGAGAGGTGGATCGCAGCGAGTTCATAGAAGCCCATCACGTGGTTGGCCACGACGATTGCCGCCGGAGCCGCCGCCAACTGCTCCTGCACTGCTGCCATCTCCTTTGCCAGTTCTTCGGCCCGTTGGCGGTCTTCGGGCGACATGTCCTCGGGGGCCATGCCACCGAGCTCCTTTTCGGATGTCGTCAAGGTCGGGTCGTCAGGGTCAACGGGGTGTTCCCCGCCGGGTGTCCAGAGGCTGCTCATATCGTCGTGGCTCCAGTGTCAGGCATCAGGTAACGGGCCCCCGTTCTGGTCGGGATGCCGTGCTGGTACTCTAGGGGTCTACAACAGAACGGAAAGCGGGGGTCACCTCCCACCCGGCCACCAGTTTGGGTGAGTCCGGGTCTTCATCTCGTCGGACCTGCCGGCGTGCTCCCACGGCAATGCTGGAGGGAGTCAAACGGCAGGGTCCCCGGCGGGTGTCGGCTTTCCGACACCCGCCGTTTCTTGTTTTGGAGCGGCGGGCGACACAACCGCCCACACAGGAGGAGAGCCTGCGTGCTTCACAGGAGCCAGGACCAATAGCGACCCCGACAAACCAGGAACCCCGGATCAACGATCGCATCCGTGCCCGTGAGGTACGACTGGTCTCACCTGAAGGTGAGCAGATCGGGATTCGGCCGCTACCAGAAGCCCTCGACATGGCCCAGGACCTCGGTCTAGACCTAGTCGAAGTGGCTGATACGGCGAGCCCTCCGGTCTGCCGGATCATGGACTATGGGAAGTTCAAGTATGAACAGTCCCAGAAGGCCAAGGAATCCCGCAAGAAGGCGACTCACGTCCTAGTCAAGGAAATGAAGTACCGCCCCAAGATCGGGCCCGGCGACTTCGACACCAAGACCCGGAAGGTCGAGGCATTCTTGGCAGAGGGGAGCAAGGTCAAGGTGACGATCATGTTTCGCGGTCGTGAGATGCAGCATCCCCAGTTGGGGCGCCGCATTCTTGACAGGGTTGCCGAAACCGTGTCCCACGTGGGGCGCGTTGAGGTCTTCCCCAAGCAAGACGGTCGCAACATGGTCATGGTCCTCGTGCCCGGACAGGCGACACGTCGCCAGCGTGAGACCGCAGCGGATCACCGTGCTGAAGAGGCCGCAGCCGAAGAGGCCGCAGCCGAAGCAGCAGCAGAGGCAGCAGCAGAGGTAGCAGCAGAGGTGCTCGAAGCAGAAGCCACGCAGTCCGAAGAGGCGACAGGTACAGAGGAGACGACAGTCGATTCCACTAGTCCGGACGAGACAACAGAGACCTCATGACCAGGGCCCACCAGGGCCACAGAAACCCCCAGACCGGAGAAGACGAGACATGCCGAAGATGAAGACCCACCGTGGCCTCGCCAAGCGCATCAAGGTGACAGGAAGTGGTCGCCTCAAGCGCCGTAACGCCAACCTCAGCCACATCCTTGAGAAGAAGTCTCCTAAGCGCAAGCGCCGCCTGGCTCGCATGAGCGACGTCGACAAGACCAACGAGAGGGCTGTTCGCCGCAAGCTGGGCATTTGAACCCGTAACGAACTTCGGCAGCCATCTGGCTGTCGGGAAGCCTCTATTCCCCCACGTAGAAAAAGGAGCATGTGATGGCCAGAGTCAAGCGAGCCGTCCAGACCAAGAAGCGTCACAAGGCCGTACTCAAGTCCGCCCGCGGCTACTACGGCAACAAGAGCCGGTCCTTCCGCTCGGCGAACGAGCAGTTGATGCATTCTGGAACCTATGCCTTTCGGGACCGTAGGGCTCGTAAGGGTCAGTTCCGTCGCCTCTGGATCCAGCGGATCAATGCTGCCTGTCGCCAGAACGGGACCAACTATTCCAATTTCATCGCCGGTCTCAAGACTGCGGGCGTCGAGGTGGACCGCAAGGTGCTGGCCGATCTTGCAGTCACCGATCCGGCTGCCTTTTCGGCCTTGGTCGAGGTGGCTGGAGCTGCCGAGGCCGCCTGAGGTTGCAAGCAGTCGGAAGCACGGTCCGCGCCAGATATGCGGAGCCAACGGTGACCGTTGAGATTGCGGGCCGTAACCAGCGCGTCCAAAGGATGCGTCGCTTGGCGCGTGACCGTGATTTGCGACAAGCGGAGGGGCGGTACGTGGTCGAGGGCCCGATGCTCGTCGAACAGGCAATTAGGGCCGGCCTCGACCTCGAACAACTGCTGGTTCCCGTGTCGGCGTCCCGTGAAGGCATCGTCGCCATCGCCGAGGCGGCCGGCGTGCCATGCGGGCTGGTAGAGGACGGCATCTTTGACGGCATTACCAGTACCCGTTCAGCACAACCGGCAATCGCCGAGGTCTGTGAGCATCACGTGGATGGCGCTGACCTCACTGCCGGGAGAGGGACTTTGCTCGTCCTAGCTGAGGTCTCGGACCCAGGAAACGCTGGAACCCTAGTGAGGACAGCCGAGGCATTCGGTGTGGACGGCGTCGTATTCGCTGGCGGTGTTGACCCCTACAACCCCAAAGTTGTCAGATCAGCTGCCGGTTCCACTTTCCGAGTCCCCTTCGCCGTCGCATCCGGCAACGATGTTGTGCCTTTGGTGCTAACAGCCCTCACTGCGGCCGGGTACTCGTGCTGGGCAACCGTTCCCGACGGTGGCGGCACACCCGAGGAGGTACCGGTGGACATGCCTGTGGCTCTGCTGCTCGGCAACGAGCCCCGAGGGTTGTCGCCCGAAGTGGTTGCAGCCTGTGACGGAACGCTCACCGTACCCACAGTCGGAGAAGTTGAATCCCTCAATGTGGCAACAGCTGGTGCGGTGCTCCTATCCGGCCTCCAGCAGATAACCGGTCGTTGAAAGCACTACATGAAAATGGACGCAAGAGAGAGTGGAGGTGCCCTATTCTGCGGGGGTCCACCACCTGGCTGTCGCCGACGGATCTGATTGTTCACTGATGGAACTGGACCTCGATAAGCACCTCGCTGATGCCGCCACCTCAATTGAGGGCGCCGCCAACCTCGACGCCCTCTCGGAGGTCGACACTGTCCTATTGGGCAAGAAGTCGCTTATCACCGCGGCCAAGCGCACCCTGGGTGACCTTGAGCCCGATCAGCGCCGCGAGGTCGGTGGACACTTGAACGAGGCCAGGGCGACCATCGAAGGCCTCGTAGCCTCCCGCCGGACCGAGCTCGAGGCAGCCACTCGGGCTGTTCGCCTCGAGGTCGAACGTATGGATCTGACAGAGGTAGATCGGGGCCGACGTCTCGGTCACCGTCACGTCGTCACCCAGACATGGGATCGCCTCGAGGACCTGTTCGTGGGCATGGGGTACACCGTCGCAGAGGGACCTGAGATCGAAGACGAGTGGCACAACTTTGGTGCTCTCAACTTTCCCCTCGGTCATCCAGCCAGAGACATGTACGACACGCTCTACGTTGACTATGGCGAGCCCCAGAGCACTCTGTTGCGTACACACACTTCACCTGTGCAGATTCGGGTCATGGAGGCCGGTGAGCCACCCTTCTACTCGATCATGCCGGGCCGGGTATTTCGCTCCGACACAGCCGATGCCACCCACATGCCGGTCTTCCACCAGATTGAGGCCCTGGTCGTGGACCGTGACATCACTTTCGCTGATCTGGCTGGAACACTTGAGACTTTCACCACCGCCTACTTCGGGGCTGGCTTCACCTCACGCCTGCGCCCCTCATACTTCCCATTTACCGAGCCGTCCGCAGAGTTCGACATCCAACGCCCTGATGGGAGCTGGCTGGAACTAGCTGGCTGTGGAATGGTCCACCCCGAGGTGCTGCGCGCCGGTGGCCTGGATCCCGAAGAATGGTCTGGTTTTGCCTTCGGCTTCGGACTGGACCGCCTGGCACTGATGCGCCATGGAATCGATGATCTGCGTGAATTGTTCCGAAATGACCACCGTTTTCTCTCACAGTTCTAGGAACCCGACGATGACTCACTGCCTCACATGAAAGTCCTGCTCTCCTGGTTGCAGGAGTTCGCACCCGTCGACGGCGATCCGACTGTCATTGCCGACCAGCTCAGTTCACTGGGTTTGGCTGTGGAATCCATGTCGATCGTGGGTGAGGGCCTCGACGGCATCGTGGTAGCCCGGGTACTCGAACTCGGCCCACACCCCGATGCCGACCGCATCCAACTGGTCCAGGTGGACACAGGTGACGGAGAGGCCCTTCAGGTCTGTTGTGGTGCCTTCAACATGTCCGTGGGCGACTTGGTGCCCCTGGCGACGCTCGGCACCGTCATGCCCGATGGCATGGAGATCGCCCGGCGCAAGATGCGCGGCGAGTGGTCCAACGGCATGTTGTGCTCACCAATTGAGATCGGAATGGGAGACGACCACGACGGCATTCTGCTCCTCGATGGCAATCTCGAGGTTGGCCACCCTCTGGCCGAAGCTATGGACCTGCGTTCCGACGTGTTCTACGACCTTGAGGTCAACCCGAACCGGCCCGATGCCATGTCGGTCGCCGGAGTCGCCCGCGATCTTGCTGCATGGCAGGGAGTGCCGTTTACCCTTCCGTCTCCGGACGTGTTGGAGTCGGGTACGGATGCCACCGATCGCTTGTCAGTTGAGATCTTGGACCCTGTCCTTTGTGGTCGCTTTACAGCGCGTGTGCTTGACGGAATCACTATCGGCCCGTCACCGACGTGGTTGGCCAACCGTCTAACAGCTCTTGGAATGAGGCCGATCAATAGTGTCGTTGATGTCTCCAACTACGTGATGCTGGAGTTGGGCCAGCCCAGCCACACCTTCGACCTGGACCTGGTAGCCGGGTCGGCTTTCAGGGTCCGTAGGGCGGTAGATGGTGAAACGATCGTGACCCTTGATGGTGTCGAGCGCACCTTGATTGCGACCGACGGAGTGGTCGCAGACGCTGAAGACACAGTCATCGGCATTGCCGGTGTGATGGGTGGGGTATCCACTGAGATTCACGATGGCACCACATCTGTCGCCCTGGAGATGGCCTGGTGGGACCCGATGTCCATTGCGACATCAGCGCGGAGGCTGGGCCTGCGGAGCGAGGCATCTGCACGCTTTGAGAAGGGTGCAGATCCAGAGGTAGCGGACCTGGCGATGCGGCGTTTTGCCGAACTCCTAGGTGAGACCGGGGCGATCCTTGCCCCTGGGATGGTTGATGAGCGGGGCCAGACACCTCAACGGGAACCGATAAGGGTGCGCACCGACCGGGTCAACAAGATGCTTGGCACGGACCTGAGCCGTGATCGCATAGCAGAACTCTTGGACTCCATCGAGTTTGCCCCCGAGCCCGCTGGTGACGACATTGACGTGGTTGTTCCCAGTTTCCGCCCTGACAGCGCCACTGAGATCGACGTCATCGAGGAAGTAGCGAGAATCCACGGCTACGGAGCCATTGAGCGCACCACGCCGAGGTCGACCATCACGGGATCACTCACCCAGCGCCAACTCGATAGACGAACAGTACGCACCGCCATGATAGGGATGGGCCTCGACGAGGTAATGCCCATTCCGTTCCTGGCACCTGGTGACCTGGCCCGGGCGGGTCTGCGAGTCGACGGTATCACCGTCACGAACCCGCTGGTAGCCGAGGAGTCCGTGATGCGGGCCTCCCTTCGACCTGGGCTGCTGGCGACACTTGCCTACAACGCTTCACACCGGATGACCGGCTTGGGTATCTTCGAGGTGGGACACGTCTACCTGCTACCAGATCAACCTCAGCCTCTTCCCGATGAACGCGAGCACCTGGCCGTGGCACTTGCCGGGAGTGACGCTGCTGCTGCCGTTGGTGTCTGGTCTGCCCTCGCAGACGCATTAGCGGCACGCGACTACACCCTCGCGGCCGATGATCCTGCCGGACTGCACCCCACCAGGACCGCCCGGATAGAAGTGGCCGGGACGGCCGTCGGCTTCGTTGGCGAGATCGACCCCGGTGTCCTTGATGCCTTTGGCGTACCCGAGAGGGTGGCATGGCTTGAGGTTGATCTCGAGATCCTCTTGAGCCTCCCACACGGCGACAAGCCATACGCGTCGGTGAGCCGCTACCCATCGTCTGACATTGACCTCGCCTTTGAGGTGGACGATGACGTGCCCGCTGTCGAGGTTGAAGACCGCCTACGCACTGCTGGTGGCGACCTGCTGGTCGACCTAGCACTCTTTGACGTCTTCCGAGGAGCGCCAGTGGGGGAGGGTCGACGCAGCCTGGCATTCACACTCCGATTCCAGGCCGCCGACCGCACCCTTACCGACGCTGAGGTCTCCGGGGTCCGCCAAGCCTGCATCGAGGCTGTCGAGGGGAACCTTTCAGCGAACCTTCGGGGTTGATCCCCGCGTACACCGACAGCTGCGGTCAAGGGTAGGTTCTCCGGCCATGCGCACATGGAGAATCCACGAACTCGGTGACCCCATCGACAACCTGCTCCTAGAGGAGGTTGTCGATCCTGAACCCGGACCGGGTGAGGTGGTCTTGGAAGTGAATGCGGTGGGTCTGGCCTTTCCCGACGTGCTCCAGTGTCGTGGCCAATACCAGTTCAAGCCGCCACTGCCGTTCACCCCCGGAGGTGAGACAGCCGGGACCGTGTCCGCAGTAGGTGAGGGTGTCACCAGATTTGAGCCGGGCCAGATGGTGGTTGGAGTGGGTGGCGGCCTGGCCGAGAGGGTGTCCATTTCAGCGGACCGACTGTTTTCTGTTCCAGCTTCGGTGCCGGCCACAAAGGCCGCGGCCATTCCGCTCAACTACTGCACTACCTGGTACGCGCTCCACGACCGTGCGCAGCTTGCTGAGGGTGAGACCCTCTTAGTCACTGGTGCTGCCGGTGGGACCGGTTCGGCAGCCATCCAGTTGGGCTTGGCCGCGGGCGCCACAGTGATAGCGGTCGCCGGCGGGCCTGAGAAGACTGCGGCATGTACTGAACTAGGAGCACACTTCGTGGTTGACCATCGTGAAGTCGGGGACTTGGTTGAGAGAGTCCGGGAGTTGACTGATGGCAAGGGCGTCGACGTCGCCTACGACCCTGTAGGTGGTGAGATGTTCCAGCAAGTCAGGCGCACCATGGGCTGGAACGGGCGGCTGTTGGTGATCGGGTTCGTGGGTGGCATTCCGGATCTGACCATGAACCACGTGTTATTGAAGAACTATTCAGTAGTGGGTGTGCACTGGGGAGCTTCAGTGGGACGTGATCCAGAATCATTGGGTCGCCAGATGTCCTCACTTATGGCGTTGGCAGAGGATGGCTTGGTTGACCCGCTGCTACATCCTGTCTATGGCTTTGAGGATGGTTCAAGGGCGCTCCAAGACATAGCTGATCGCCTAGTGGCAGGCAAGGTAGTGGTGGGAACCATCTGAAGTGGACTGACTGGAATGAGTGGCAGGAGTGGTTTCGCGACCCGGTGAGGAGCTCCAACCTGCTGATCCAGCCCCTCAAATAAGCGGGTGTGGGGGATCCTGAGTCAATTGGACGCATTAGTATGCATAATCAAGTATAATCAATGGATGCAGAAGATCGCCATCGTCGGGGCCTCCGGGTTCACCGGCGCCGAACTCCTCCGGTTGTGTGCCGCCCACCCCGATTTTGAAGTGGTGCTTGCTACCGGCGAGACCCAGGCCGGCACCGCCGCAGCCGATCTGTATCCCAGTTTGGCTGCCCAATATCCCAGCCTGATCTACGCAGAGGCCGACCCTGCCGCCCTTGACGGATGTGACGTCGCATTCCTGGGCCTTCCACATGGTGCCTCCCAGGCACTTGTTCCAGAACTCCTTGGTCGGGTAGGCCACGTGGTTGACCTTGGTGCCGACTTCCGGCTGACCGACGCCAGCCTCTACCCGATTTGGTACGGTGAGCCCCACACTGCACCCAGCCTTCTGGCCGAAGCTGTCTACGGCCTGCCAGAACTGTTTCGCAATAGCTTGCCCGGCGCGGCTCTCGTGGCCGTCCCCGGGTGCTACCCAACTGCCGCCGCCTTGGCCTTGGCCCCGTTCATGCGGGCCGGAGTGGTCGAACCTGGCAACATCGTGGTTGACGCCGCCAGTGGAGTATCTGGAGCCGGTAGGGGGCCAAAGCCGGGAACTACGTTCTGTGCCGTCGACGAGGACTTCTCTGCCTACGGCCTCGCCGGTGGAACAGTTGACGCTCCTGTTGGCCATAGGCACACGCCTGAGATCGAACAGGCCATCTCCATGGATTCCGACGGATCTGCTCTCGGGGCGATGGATGACGTCTCAGTTCTTTTCACTCCACACCTTGCCCCCATGAACAGGGGCATCCTGGCCACCTGCTATGTACGGCCCACAGCCGACATTGACTCCACATCAGCCCTCTCGCTGCTGTCCGACGCTTACACAGGTGAACCTTTCATCGTGGTCTCAAAGAGATCACCCTCAACGAAGGCCACGGCGGGTTCTAACACGGCCCACCTGACTGCCCGGGTCGACCCCAGAACCGGTTTGCTCATTGTGGTCTGCGCCATTGACAACCTGGTCAAGGGCGCATCGGGGCAGGCCATCCAGTGCGCCAACGTGGCATTGGGACTTGCCGAGGCGACCGGCCTTCCAACAACGGGGATGTACCCATGACCGTCACCGCAGTATCCGGATTCGTAGCCGCCGGCACGGCTTGTGGTGTCAAGCCTTCTGGCATGCCTGACCTAGCCCTCGTTGCTACTGCGGACGGTTCAGCTGTCACGGCAGCCGGAGTGTTCACCTCAAACAAGATGACGGCAGCACCCGTGCTGGTGTGCAGGCAGCATCTGGTCGCAACTGGTGGACGAGCTGTGGCCGTGGTTCTCAACAGCGGCAATGCCAACGCTGCTACTGGTTCACAGGGGCTTATCGACGCAGAGCAGATGTGCGTCCTCACGGCTGCTGAGTTGGGTTGTGCGAGCGACGAGGTCCTTGTCTGCTCCACCGGCTGGATCGGCTACCAACTGCCCATGGATGCGATCACCCTCGGGATCCCGGTCGTAGTCGCAACTCTTGACCCTGACGGTGGACAGGCTGCAGCAACGGCGATCATGACCACCGACACCGTTCCACGGACGACCCTCGTGGATGCCCACGGCTTCACGGTCGGAGGTATCGCCAAGGGAGCAGCCATGCTCGAGCCCAACATGGCCACGATGCTGGCTGTGCTCACCACAGATGCAGAGGTCGATGCAGCAACCGCCACAACCCTCCTCCAGAACGCGGTTGCCGGTTCGTTCAACTGCCTGACCGTCGATGGGGCCGAGTCCACCAACGACACCGTCCTACTGTTGGCCAGTGGCGCTGCCGGGCCGGTTGACCCGGCCACCCTGGGAGACGCCCTCAACGAGGCCTGTGGCGACCTAGCCGTACAGATGGCCGATGATGCGGAAGGAGCAACGAAGACTGTATTTCTCACCGTCAAAGGGGCTGCCACGGACGCCGAAGCGCTCAAGGCGGCCCGGGACACTGCCAACTGCCAACTGGTCAAGTGCTCTTGGTATGGCGAGGACCCCTACTGGGGGCGGATCGCCTCAGAGATGGGGGCCGCCGGAATCTCCTTCGATCCTGCCACCCTGACCATTTCCTACGGTGGAACACTGGTTTACGACCTGGGCGAGCCCGTGGAGCCCACAAATGACCAGGCTAAGACCCTTGCCCAACACATGGCAGGCCGACAGCTGGACCTAGTGGTGGACCTCGGCCAGGGCGCTGGAAGTGCCCGGGTTGTTACAACCGACCTCAGCCACGCCTACATCGACGAAAACATGCGGACTTCCTGATCCGCCCGACGAGAGACAAACCCATGGACCCACACAATCAACCCGAGGCGTTTTCACCGGACCGCCGTGCAGCTGTTCTCGTGGAGACGTTGCCATACATCCAGCAGTTCCGGGGGTCAGTGGTCGTCGTCAAGTTCGGGGGAAATGCCATGGTTGATGCCGACTTGGCCGCAAGGTTCGCCGAGGACATAGTGCTCATGCATTCGGTTGGCATACGGCCGGTCGTAGTCCATGGCGGTGGCCCCCAGATCGGCGAAATGCTCGCGAAGTTGGGCCTGGAGTCGGAGTTCAGGGATGGCCTGAGGGTGACCAATGCTGAAACCCTTGATGTGGCCCGAATGGTGCTCGTCGGCAAGGTGAACCGGGAGATCGTGTCGGCCATCAACGTACATGGGGCCCTTGCAGTGGGCCTCTCGGGCGAGGACGCATCGTTGATCGAGGCCTCCGAGCGGAACCCAGACCTGGGATTCGTGGGTGACGTAACAGCGGTCAACCCGGCGATCCTGGAGCGGGTGATGGCCGAGGACCTGATACCTGTTGTGGCAACCATCGGCGTCGACACCGATGGGCAGGCATACAACATCAACTCCGACACAGTTGCTGCGGCCCTTGCTGGAGCCCTCAGGGCCGACAGGGTCATGTACCTCACAGATATCGATGGCCTGAGGTCAGACGTGGACGACCCCGGAAGTCAGGTCTCCAGGCTCGATGTTGACGCCCTTGAGGCCCTCATCGCTGATGGAACGATCAGTGGTGGAATGATCCCCAAGGCTCAGGCGTGTATCGACGCGATCAGGGCTGGAGTGGGTTCTGCCCACATGGTGGACGGACGGGTGCAGCACGTATTGCTGCTGGAACTGTTCACTGACTTGGGTATCGGCACCATGGTGCTACCTGCTGAGGAGACTCTGCCATGAACACCGCCTCGAGTACACATGCAGACGCAGTCGGAGCTGGTCCATCGGAGCATTGCCCGATCATGCCCAACTACGGACAGCCAGTTGTTTCGTTCGTACGGGGCTCTGGCACTGAACTGTTCGACTCCGAGGGCGGTCGGTACCTGGATTTCCTCGGTGGCCTGGCGGTCACCAGCCTCGGGCACAGCCATCCTCGGATCGCAGCGGCTCTCGCTGAGCAGGCCTCGACGCTCCTTCACGTTTCCAACCTGTTCGCTACCGTGCCCCAAGTTGAGGTTGCCAAGCGGCTGGACGCTCTCATCCGGTCAGGGACCGGCGAGACCCAGCCCGGCCAAGTCCTCTTCCAGAACTCCGGAGCCGAGGCCAACGAGGGCGCCATCAAGTTGGCCCGGAAGTACCAGGGACGAGGCAGACACGGTGTTCTCTCTGCCTCCCGATCCTTCCATGGCCGCACTATGGCGACCCTGGCGGCAACCGGTCAGCCCGAGAAGCACGAGCCCTTTCAGCCACTACCGGAGGGCTTTAGGCATGCTACCTGGAACGATCTTGCTGCT
>PBSS01000001.1 GCA_002726315.1 Acidimicrobiaceae bacterium | reverse complement strand
TCTCATCGACGGTGAGGCTTGCTGCGAGGAGTTCGCCCCGGGAGCCTGTGTCCATTCCGTAGAAGCATGGCCAGCGGTACGGCGGTGACGAGATGCGCATGTGCACCTCGCTGGCCCCGGCATCTCGCAGCATCCTGACCATTGCCCGGGTGGTGGTGCCCCTCACGATCGAGTCATCGACGACAACCAGGCGCTTGCCCTCGGTGCTGTCGCGGAGGGGGTTCAACTTCATACGGACGGCTGCAGCCCGTAGAGCCTGGGTGGGGGCTATGAACGTGCGTCCTATGTACCTGTTCTTGACCAGGCCCTGGCCGTAGGGAATACCCGAGGCCCTTGCAAAGCCCTCGGCGGCCGGCATTCCGGACTCGGGAACGCCCATGACCAAGTCGGCTTCGACCGGAGCCTGTTCTGCGAGGGCTTCCCCCATCCGCACCCGGGCGTGGTGGACGCTCTGTCCGTACAGCACGGCATCGGGCCGTGCGAAGTAGACGAACTCGAACAGACAGAGGGTCGGGTCGATGGCATCTGAGGTGAACGGATGGAACGATCGGCATCCGGAGCCGTCGATAACCACCACCTCGCCCGGATCCAGCTCGCGGACCATGTGAGCGCCGATCACGTCAAGGGCCGGAGTCTCCGAGGCCAGGACCCAGCCGCCATCGAGGCGCCCGAGGCACAGCGGGCGAAAACCGTTGGGATCACGTACGCCGATGATGCGATCGCTGTCTGCCAGGACCAGCGAGAATGCTCCCCTGAGCATCGGCAGCACGGTGAGCAGCGCTGCATCGAAAGCCTCTCCGGCTTCAAGCTCCGGTGTAGCCAGCAACTCCGCTGCGAGCATTTCGGCAACCAAGTCACTATCGGAGGTCACCATGCCGGGCAGCATTCCGACGGAGGCGGCGAGCTCCTCGGTGTTGACCAGGTTCCCGTTGTGGCCAAGGGCGAACTCAAAGTGATCGACACCTCGGTAGACCGGCTGTGCATTACGCCAGGTACTCGAACCCGATGTGGAATAGCGAGTCTGGCCGATAGCGAGACCACCGGTCAGCGCTGCAAGGGTGCGGTCATCGAAGACATTTGAAACTAGGCCCATGTCCTTAACGACCGTGAGGGTCTCACCGTCACTTACTGCCATTCCAGCCGACTCCTGACCTCTATGCTGGAGGGCGTAGAGGCCCAGGTAAGTGAGGTGGGCGACTGGCTGGCCTGGGGCGAACACCCCAAAGACCCCACAGGCCTCCTTCGGTGTGTCGTCATCTGTCGACGGGTTTGGTTCGGGAGCCGTGGGGCTGATCGACACGCGTGGCACTCTACTGACCGTCCAGTTGGCGATTGGTCGTGCCCGAACCGAGAACCTCGGGAAGGCGGCCGGTGAACACAGATTTGATCTCTGCCAACGACAAATCGACCAAGCCCTTGACAATTAGCCGGTCACCGGTGGCAAGGCCTATTCGGGTAACCGAGACTGCAGCACCCCTTGCACGGTGCAACACCTCGGTCATCCTCTCGGGGTCTACCGAGACCACAACCCGGCTGGGGCCCTCGCCGAACAAGGCCCGATGGTCTACAACGCGCGAAACATGGACTCCGACTCCCGACCGTGCTGTCATCTCGGCCAGGGCAACTCCGAGGCCTCCGGCCGACAGGTCGTGAACCCCTTCAACCAGGTCATCGAGCACCAGATCCCTCACCAGGGCTGCAACCCGCGCGTGTATGGCCGTGTCGGCAAATGGCATCTCTCCTCCTGGTGCACCGTTAGTTGCCCCCCAGAGTGATCCACCCAAGCCCACCTCTTCAGGGCCCAACAGGGCTACATGATTTCCCTCGAAGAAACGGGCACCTGGTGGCCGAGAATTGAGACGGTCAACCAGGCCTAGTAGGCCGATGACGGGGGTTGGTGCGATGTCGGATCCGGCAGACTCGTTGTAGAGGCTCACGTTGCCACCAACGACGGGTAATCCAAACGCCTCACATGCCTCGCTCATGCCATCCACGGCCTCCGAGAGCTGCCACATCACTTCAGGGTTCTCTGGATTGCCGAAGTTGAGGCAATTCACGATGGCTAAAGGGCGGGCACCCACGCACGCCAAATTCATGACCGCCTCAGCGACGACCAGGGCCGTGCCTTGCCGAGGGTCGACAGTGCACCAACGGTGATTGCCATCAGTTGTGAGGGCCAGCCCTCTGCCTGTGTCTAAGCCAGTCGTAGGATGCTTGAGCCGTAGGACCGTTGCATCGTCACCCGGGCCGACGACGGTGTTCAGGAACAACTGGTGGTCATATTGGCTATAAACCCACGACGGGTCAACAAGCAAGTTGAGCAGATCTACGCCAGCATCCACCGGGAGCTCCAGGTCATCAGCAGATGGTCCGGGCGGATACTGAGGGGATTTGCGTGGACGTTCATATAGGGGGGCCTCGTCATCAAGTGAGACTGCAGGAATGTCAGCCAGGACCTCACCATCGAAACCATCCATAATCCTCAGAGCACCACCCTCAGTGACGCGACCGATTACGGCAGCACTCACCTCCCACCTATCACAGATGGCCAGCACGCGTTCAAGTCCTTCTGGTTCAACAATCGCGAGCATCCGCTCCTGTGACTCGCTGGTCATCACCTCGTGTGGCTCCATGCCAGGCTCTCGTCTGGGAACTGCTGACACATCGACGTCCATGCCCACCCCACCTCGCGAGGCGGTCTCACTGGTAGCACACGTGAGGCCGGCACCACCGAGGTCCTGAATGCCGACTACCAGGTTCTCATCCAACAATTGGAGACAGGCCTCAATCAGGCGCTTTTCCTCGAACGGATCACCAACCTGCACGCTCGGCCTCTTGTCACCATCGTCGACCTCAGAGAAACCGGCCGAAGCCAGCACGCTCACTCCACCGATGCCGTCACGGCCCGTACTGGAACCCAGCAGGACAGCCAGATTCCCGACCCCAGAGGCCTGACCTAACACCAGGCGCTCTGTAGGAAGCAGCCCCAGGCACAACACGTTGACCAGAGGATTACCCATATAGGTCTGGTCGAATACGACTTCGCCGCCAACAGTGGGCACTCCAACAGCGTTGCCATAACCCGAAACGCCGGAAACAACTCCCTCGGCTATCCAGCAACTTCGGGGGTCATCTAACGGACCGAACCGCAGTGAGTCCATCAAGGCCACTGGCCTAGCCCCCATGGTGAAGATGTCCCGCAGGATCCCACCCACCCCGGTTGCAGCTCCCTGGTACGGTTCGATAGCAGAGGGATGGTTGTGCGATTCGATCCGAATTGCGGCAGCAATTCCATCACCCACATCTACGACACCAGCATTCTCTCCAGGGCCGACGATGACCCAAGGAGCCTCGGTTGGAAGGCGCTTGAGGTGAATGCGACTGCTCTTGTAGGAACAGTGCTCAGACCACATCACTGAGTACATAGCCAGCTCCAACGGGTTTGCTGGCCGACTAAGGATCTCATCGATCCGTTTGGCTTCATCGTCGGTGAGGCCGAGGGCACGGTGAAGAGGCTGACTCACAGAACCGCACCGTAGCGCCGGGCGACATGCCTAAGGAGCCTCCTCAAAAAGGGATAGACGAACATAGAATCTATGCAATAATCTGTTATTGATATCTTCTAGTTAATCAACTAATTACTAATGAGGTAAACAAATGCCAAGAGCCAAAATGTCAAACCAGGAGAAGGATGGAAACAAGGCAGTTCGCGACTATCTGGATGCACTCGATACCAACAAACCCAGGCGCGGACGCAAGAGGACTGTTGAGAGTATCAACGCCCAAATCGCTGTAATTGAGAATTCGCTTCCGGATGCGTCTGCGACCAAAAAACTCACCTTGGTACAAGAGCGCCTGGACCTACGAGCTGAGATGGACGCCCTCACCGTGTCCGGCTCAGTCGACATGGAGAGCCTGGAGGCTTCCTTTGTGGACTCAGCCGCTGCCTACGGTGGACGCCGAGGAATCTCCTACGCTGCCTGGCGTGAGATAGGTGTCTCTGCATCAACCCTTAAGGCAGCTGGAATACAACGTAGTACCTAACCGAGGGCTATTGGGGAACTACGACGGACATCTGACCTGTCGGCCAGTGGGGGGGTTCAGGTAACCAGGTCGAGAAGGGAACCCAATAGAACCGAGCCGTCTGAACTGCCCAAAAGCTCGTTACAGGCTCGCTCCGGATGGGGCATCAAACCGACCACGTTCCGGCCCTCGTTGCAGACCCCTGCGATGTTGTCAACCGATCCGTTCGGATTGTCTATGTACCGGAGGATCACCCGATCCTCGTCTCTCAGTGCCATAAGGGTCTCCTCATCGCAGGTGTAATTCCCCTCAAAGTGGTTAATTGGAATTGAAAGTCGGTCACCAGTCGCAGCACGAGAAGTCAACAATGAATCGCTCGATTCAACTCTAAGAATCGCTGGCTGGCAGAGGAATTTGAGACCATCATTCTTTTGCAATGCACCTGGTAATAGACCTGCCTCGGTCAAGACTTGGAAGCCATTGCAGATGCCAACCACGGGACCGCCGTCAGCGGCGAAACGAGAAACTTCCGTCATCACCGGTGAGAACCTTGCGATCGCCCCGGGCCTTAGGTAGTCACCGTGTGCAAAACCTCCGGGCACAATTACCGCGTCGACGCCACACAGGTCCTCATCGCCGTGCCAGAGCAGGCGACCTTCACCACCCAGTTGTGTGATGGACTCGATGCAGTCCATCTCACAGTTGCTGCCAGGAAACACCACTACTCCAACGACACCGCTCACAGGTCGTCGTCCATGGAGGAGAGCGTCACGACAGCATCTTCAATCACCGGGTTGGTAAGAAATGAGGTACTGAGTTCTTCGGATTTGATAGTTGCTTCTTCCTTATCGACTGCTTCGATCGTGAACCTAATGATCTTGCCCACACTCACCCCGCTCACACCCGCGAACCCGAGGACGGGTATTGCTCTCTCGATCGTGGCACCGGCGGGATCGGCGATGCCAGACCTCAATCTCACGTCCACCAGAACTGTGAACTTCATGCTGCCCTCCCGGGAGCCGTTGCCTGCATCAAGTCACTACCTCACTCCCAGCCAGTCAGAAAAGGAAAGACCGGTGATGCGTTCGTAGGCCTCCACGTAACGAGATGATGTGGCTGAGATCACCTCGTCTGGAAGTAGAGGTGGTGGTGGTTTCTTGTCCCAGTCAAGCCTGTCTAGGTAGTCACGAACCGGCTGCTTGTCAAATGACGGCGGGGTCGTACCGGGAGTCCATGTGTCTGCAGGCCAAAAGCGTGAGGAGTCGGGGGTAAGGACCTCGTCGGCCAGTACCAACTCACCGTCAATCAGACCCATTTCGAATTTGGTATCAGCGATGATGATCCCCCGTTCGGCTGCCCATCGTGCACCTCGCAGATAGCACTCGAGGGCTACTTCACGTGATTGTTCAGCCAAGTTCCTGCCAACCAAGTCAACCGCCTGTTCAAATGAGATATTGACGTCATGGCCCTCATCAGCTTTCGTGGACGGCGTGAAAACCGGTTCCGGAAGTTGTGAGGCTTCAAGCAAGCCTTCAGGGAGCCGCCCTCCGTGCATCGTCCCCGAGGCCGTGTACTCCTTCCAGGCGGAGCCCGTGATGTACCCGCGCACAATGCACTCGATGGGGAGCATTTCAGCCCTCCGACAGAGCATCGTTCGGCCAACCCACGAAGTTGGCAATCCAGTGTCATGTGTAGCTAGACGGGAGGCAACCTCTTCGGGATTGGTTGCAAGGAGATGTCCCTGCACTACATCCGAGAAATGGTCGAACCAGAAGGCAGACATAGCGGTGAGCACCCGACCCTTGTCAGGAATGGGTTCACCCATGACCACGTCGAATGCCGAGATTCGATCGGATGTGACCATCAGTAACAGATCTTCACTAACCCCATAGATGTCGCGAACCTTGCCGGAGTGAACAAGTGGCAGGTCCATGGCGCTAGTCATGATGTCTCCAAAACTGGTCAGAGGATCGGCTCGGGATCGTATGCCGCCGCCGCCGGGCGTGCCGCGACCACATCGGCAATCTTCTGAATCACCGCGCCAACCTGATTCTCTGCATTGCCCACAAACGTGGTCGGATCAACAAGCAAGTCGTTGAGTGCGGGCCGGTCCAAAGGAAGGCGTGGATCACCAGCCAGGCGCTCGAACAAATCAGTTTCAACAACACCATCCACCCGGCGTGCCAGCGCCGCGGCTACAGCATGTTCGCTGATGACCTCATGTGCAACCTCGCGTCCCATGCCGGCTTGGAGTGCAGCAACCATAATCCTCGTTGTCGCAAGAAACGGCAGGTAACTAGTTATCTCAGCCTCAACCACCTTCGGGTAAACACCGAACTCATCAAGCACCGTGAGGAACGTCTCGAACATGCCATCGATGGCAAGAAACGAGTCAGGCAAAGCCACCCGGCGGACCACCGAACAGCTCACATCCCCTTCGTTCCACTGGTCTCCAACTAAACCACCTACCATTGTCAAGTGACCGCGGAGTATCAGGGCCAACCCATTGACCCGTTCACAGGACCTGGTGTTCATCTTGTGGGGCATCGCCGATGAACCGACCTGACCTGGCTGGAACCCTTCAGAGGCAAGTTCATGGCCTGCCATAAGCCTGATCGTGCGAGCCAGGCTGGCCGGGCCAGCAGATACTTGGACTAGGGCTGATACAACATCGAAGTCAAGGGATCGCGGGTAGACCTGACCGACCGAATCCAACACTGTTTCGAACCCGAGGTACCTAGCGACAATACGTTCTAGTTCCTCAACCTTGGCTGTGTCACCGTCGAACAGGTCCATCTGGTCCTGTTGGGTCCCAACTGGACCCTTCAGGCCACGCAATGGGTAAGAACCCACCAGGTCGACAATGCGGTTGTAGGCCACCAGAAGTTCTTCAGCTGCCGAAGCGAACCTCTTACCAAGAGTCGTTGCCTGAGCTGCCACATTGTGGCTTCGACCCACCATGACGAGGTTTGAGTGTTCAGCGGCCAGACGACCGAGCCGGGCAAGGGCAGCCACCATCCGGTCCTGGAGCAACTCGAGGCTTCGACGAATTTGGAGTTGTTCGACGTTCTCAGTCAGATCACGGGAGGTCATTCCCTTGTGGATGTGCTCGTGACCTGCCAGAAAGCAAAACTCCTCTATACGAGCCTTCACATCGTGGCGGGTGACTTTCTCACGTTCCCTAATCGAGACCAGGTCCACCCGGCTGACTACAGCCAGATAGTCGTCGACCACACCCTCAGGAACATCGAACCCCAACTCCTCCTGGGCCTTCAACAGGGCGATCCAGAACTCCCTCTCCATAACAACCCTGGCTTCGGCCGACCACAGATCAACCATCTGCTGACTGGCGTAGCGGGAGGCGAGTACGTTTTTCATGGGGTTGCGCCTTAGGGAAGCCGAATCCGGCTACCGGGGCGTCATTTCCCGGCGGTGGACTTCAAGGGCAGCTGCTAGGTCTAGATCGTCGATCGCGAGTATCTGGACAGCTAACAGGGCGGCATTCATCGCACCGTCAACTGCGACGGTGGCAACCGGTATTCCCCTAGGCATCTGGACTGTTGCCAACAGGGCGTCCCAGCCGTTGATGGCCCCTCCCGAGAGAGGAACACCTATCACTGGCAGGGTCGTGTGTGCCGCTACCGCCCCTGCCAGATGAGCAGCCATGCCGGCACCACAGATGATCAAGGCAAAACCCTGATCCCGGGCCGTAGAGGCAAACTCAGCCACCATGGTCGGGCTGCGGTGCGCAGACATCACCCGCACGTCAGCTTCGATGCCGAAGCGCTCAAGTGTCTGTGCCCCGGGCTCCATCTTGTCTTTGTCGTTTGGTGATCCCATCAAGATCGCCACCTTGGCTGTCATGTCGACCTCCTCATCCATTGGTGTCTAGCCGGTTGTGGCAACACTGGTAGCAGCATCGGCTATATCGGTTCGATGCTGCATACCCGGCCACGAGATCTCCGCTACCGCCCTGTAGGCCCTCTCTTTTGCATCAGTGACCGTCGGACCCCTTCCCGTGACGGTCAACACCCTGCCACCAGCGGTGACCAGGCGCCCCCCGACCTCTCCGACGCCGGCATTAAACACCATCACACCCTCGACCGCTGCGACAGCATCAAGGCCCTCAATGGGGTCACCGGTACGAGGCGACCTGGGATAGTCCTGGGAGGCACAGACCACGCCCACGGTGGCACCATCATCAAATGTGGGGGACTCACTGATAGACCCGGCAGCCGCCGAAGCCAGGAGGTCGACAAGGTCGCTTGTGAACCGGGGAACGACCACCTGAGTCTCAGGGTCCCCGAAGCGAACGTTGTACTCGAGAACCTTGGGTCCATCAGGTGTGAACATGAGGCCGCAGTAGAGGACGCCCCTGTAGTCGATGCCCCGGGAACGCAGGGTGGCCAGAGTCGGCAACACCGCGTCCTCCATGAGCGAATCGACCACGTCGGTGGTGGCTATGGACACAGGTGAGAATGCTCCCATACCACCGGTATTGGGGCCCACATCTCCATCACCTAGACGCTTGAAATCCTGTGCCGGAACGAGTGGCACGGCTGATTTCCCATCACAAACCGCCAACACGGATAATTCTGGTCCGCTTAGACCCTCCTCAATCACAACCCGTCGGCCGGCATCACCAAACGCTGTACCAGATAGGTACTCCCCGACCGCCTCGGTCGCCACCGACCGGTCTCCGGTCACGAGCACCCCTTTGCCGGCAGCCAAACCATCGGTCTTGATAACAAACAAATCTTCCATCTGATCGAGATAGGCGAGTGCTGAAGCCTCATCAGTAAACGCCCCATGGCGGGCGGTAGGCACGCCTGCCTCGGCTAACAGCCCTTTCATCCAGGCCTTCGAGCCCTCGAGGCGAGCACCGTCGGCACCAGGTCCGAAAACCAGGTTGCCTCGTTGGCGCAACCGGTCTGCAAGACCGTCGACAAGGGGTTGTTCGGGTCCAATTATGAAGAGGTCTGCATCGACCTCTTCAGCAGGCGTGACAACCGACCCGGGGATTCCGGGGTTGCCAGGCGTGACGATCACCTCAGCACTTCGGGATAGGACACTTGCAAGAGCATGCTCACGACCACCGGAACCAACGACACAAACTTGCATCAGGCTCTGCTCGGGTAATCAGGCATTGAAGTTCAGGACCTGTCGGCGTCCGGGGCCGACACCGACCATGCCCACCGGTATGCCGATCTGGTTCTCAACGAACTGCAGATAGGCCTCAGCTTCAGCAGGTAGTTGTGATCTCTCGGTTACCTCTGACAGGTCAGTTTGCCAACCCGGTAGTTCCTCGTAAATGGGCTTCGCCCGGTGGAGAACCGACTGGTGATACGGCAGATAGTCATAGTGCTCACCATCTGCTTCATATGCGACACAGACCTTGATGGCATCAAGGCCATCAAGGACGTCAAGCTTAGTTATGGCCAACTCCGAAAGGGAGTTGACCCTGGTCGCGTAGCGAAGCATCACGGCATCAAGCCACCCAGGACGGCGGCGGCGACCGGTATTGGTCCCGTATTCCTGACCCACCTCGACCAGGTGGTCTCCCACCTCATCAAATAGTTCTGTTGGAAACGGGCCAGAGCCAACCCTAGTGACGTAGGCCTTGGCTATTCCGATTACCCGGTTGATGTCTCTGGGACCTATTCCCGCACCTGTACAAGCTCCACCGGCTACGGGGTTGGAGGACGTGACAAACGGATAGGTTCCGTGATCCAAATCTAGGAAGGTCGCCTGGGCGCCTTCCATAAGGATGTTGTGACCTGCATCCAACTCGTCGTGGACTAGTGCCACAGTGTCGGAAATGTGTGGTGTCAGACGTGGTGCACAGGCCTCGAGGTACTCGTCTGCGATCTCATCGGCATCGACCGGCAGGCGGTTGAATACTCTCGTCAGGACCTTGTTGGTGTGTTCCAGAACTGCTCCGAGCTTCTGACGAAACATCTTGGGATCTAACAGGTCCTGTGCCCTCAGGCCGACCCGCATTGACCGATCGGCGTAGGCGGGCCCGATACCCCTTTTTGTTGTTCCCAACTTGTTCTTGCCAAGGTGGCGCTCATAGAGAGCGTCAAGTTCTTGGTGATAGGGGAGGATGAGGTGTGCATTGCCGCTCAACCTGAGACGATCAGTTGACACGCCTCGGCTCTCGAGCATGTCCATCTCGGAGATCAATACCCTCGGATCGACAACTACTCCGTTCCCGATCACAGGTGTCACGTGTCCGTACAAGACACCACTCGGTACGAGTTGGAGAGCGAAAGACTCACCGGCGACTACGAGGGTGTGACCGGCGTTGTGGCCACCCTGATAGCGGACAACCATGGTCATTTCACCGGCCAGCAGATCGGTGAACTTACCCTTGCCCTCGTCACCCCACTGCGTCCCGACCACAACGGTCGCGGGCACGGCAACCCCCCTGATTCCTAATCGGGTCCCTTACAGCACGATCCTACCGCCCAGCTGGTCGGGTAGACGGCTGATTTTGATGCGAGTTGCACACCCCGTTCCCAAGTGGGGGAGCAGCAACCCCAGTGCTTCGATCATGAGTCATCAGCACTCAAGATCTACGGTGTCCACAGCCCCTGTGGACAAACTCTGTTTCCCGCTTGTACTAAGGCTGCCCGCTGTGGAATGAAACCCGGTTGTAACACACAAAACGAGGTCTGGAGCATCTCAAAGGGAGAGACTGAAATCGCAGGTCAGCGCCTCTTCGGTCCCCGATAGACCGTAACACTCTGGCGCACCGGAACCAGGTCGCGGCGGTACTGCCTGTGCACTTTTGCCACAGCCTCGGACCCAGCCTCGCGGGTCTCAGCTAGGTCCCTTTCGAGGCGAGCCACCTCGGCCTCAAGTTCCAGAACACGCTTTACACCTGCAAGATTCATCCCCTCGGAGGTCAGGTCAGCAATTCTTTGAAGCAACGTAATGTCGGCATCGCTGTATCGACGGTTGCCACCGGAAGTCCTTGCCGGATCCAACAGTCCTCTCCGCTCGTAGATGCGCAGGGTTTGTGGATGCATACCAGACAGTTCAGCAGCTACCGAAATGACGTACACGGCCTGATCGGATCGGATCGTCACCATCTTGCGATCCTTTCGGATCCGGGCATCAGTACCCCATTGTTCATCATCTCGGTAGTCATCCTGTCAGACCATCGCGAGGATTGCCGTCGCCAGCTTCGGACAGAGCCTCGATCGCTGCCCTCTCAGCCTCGTTGAGCTCTTGTGGAACAATGACCTCCACGGTCACGAGCAGGTCACCCCTGCCACTCCGGGTTGCGACACCCCGACCCTTGACCCGAAATGTTCGACCACTCCTTGTCCCCGAGGGAAGCCGCAAGGTCACCAAACCGTCCTGGAGTGTGGGCACTTGCACCTCGGCACCAAACACAGCCTCTGAGAAGGTGACCGGGAGTGTCAGGGTTAGATTGCGGCTCACTCGCCCGAAAAGGGTGTGCGGTTCGACTGCTACCACCACGTACAGATCCCCGTCCGGCCCACCGCGACCGGGAGACCCTCGTCCCTTTAGGCGGATCCGCTGCCCATCTTCCACCCCGGCGGGAATCCGGACCTTCACCTCGCGAGGCCTGCGTTCGACTCCACTGCTCCGACAGGTGCCACAGGGATCGTCAATCTGCCTACCACTTCCTCCACAAGAACCACATGGTCTGCTGAACGAAAAAGGACCCTGGTTGTCAGCCGTTGCACCACTGCCGCCACATGTTCCACACCTGCTGGGGCTGGTTCCAGGGCGGGCTCCACTACCACCACACATGGAACAGGCAGCATCACTAGTCAGATGGACCGAGGTGGTCACACCGTTGACGGCCTCAAGGAACGATAAACCCAATCGCGTCTCAAGGTCGGCTCCGCGGATTCCCCCTTGACGACCACGTCCTCCCTGGCCGAACAGGCCACCAAACACATCACCCAAGTCGAACGGAATACCGCTGTGGCCTCCGAATCCGCTACCAGGAGCGCCACCCATACCTCCCATCGGACCCATGGCTCTGACCTGGTCGTACTCGGTCCGCTTGGTCTCATCACCAAGAACGTCGTAGGCGGCTGTTACCTCTTTGAATTGTTGCTCTGCAACGTCATCACCGGGGTTGGCATCCGGATGGAGCTTGCGGGCCAACTTTCGGTACGCCTTGGTGATCTCCTTGGCCGAGGACCTCTTGTCGACACCGAGTGACTGGTAATAATCCTTCTCGAACCACTCCCTCTGGGCAGTCACGTCTTGTACCGAGTGGTGCGGGCTCAGCCCTGCACCCGCACCATCGCCGGACGCAGAACACGGCCGGCCCATCCATACCCACGGCGCAGGACCTCCACGACGCGCAGGCTTTCGCCAGCGTCCCCATCGGAATCATGGAGGACCGCCTCGTGGCGATTGGGATCGAATAATTCACCATCTGGGTCAATGATCTCGAAGCCGAGCGGAGAGAGGGCCGCAGATAGTGCGGTTCGTATCGGCTCTACCTCGTCAGCCCCTTGGTCGACAGCCATATCACAGGCATCCAGAACAGGCAGCAGCACCTGAACCAGATCTGACCTGGCACGAGACGCCACTCCTGAGTTGCGACGCTCAGTCTGCTTCTTGAAGTTAGCGAACTCGGCACCTATTCGCTGCAGGTCGGCCAGAAAGGCGTCTCGCTCCACGATCGGGTCAGCAACCTCATCGGCTTCAGTGGCGGCCTCATCGACCTCTAGGATTTCCTCGATCAGTCCCTCAATGGGCTTGGCAGTTGGTTCGTCAGAAGAACTACCTCCACCTTCCGACTCGTTCACTGCTCGTCGACGATCTCGGCATCAACCACATCGTCATCACCACCGCCGGGCTCACCGGACGAGGTTGCTGCATCTTGTTGGGCCGCCTCATAGAGGCGTTGGCCAAACTCCTGACTGGCGGCCATCAGGTTGTCAGCTGCAGATTTGATCATGTCAATGTCATCGCCTTCCAGGGAAGTCTCAAGCGCAGCAAGTTTTTCCTCGACGTTGGACTTCTCCTCGTCAGTCAACTCTGCTCCCTCATCGGTGATCATCTTGCGGGTCTGGTAGAGCAGGTTGTCGGCGTTGTTGCGGACCTCGGCCTGTTCACGCCGCTTGTGATCCTCATCGGCATGCGTCTCAGCATCGCGAACCATCTGGTCAATCACGTCCTTGTCGAGTGCCGACTGACCAGTAATTGTCATTGACTGCTCGTTGTCGGTGGCACGATCCTTGGCAGACACGTGCACGATGCCGTTGGCATCGATGTCAAAGGTGACCTCGATCTGAGGAACACCGCGGGGTGCCGGTGGCAAGTCGACAAGTTGGAACTTGCCGAGCGTCTTGTTGAACTGGGACATCTCGCGCTCACCCTGGAGCACATGGATCTCCACGGATGGCTGACCGTCCTCAGCAGTGGAGAATACCTCTGACCGCTGGGTTGGAATCGTGGTGTTGCGCTCAATCAACTTGGTCATGACTCCACCCTTGGTCTCGATACCGAGAGACAGTGGAGTCACATCGAGTAACAGGACATCCTTAACCTCACCCACGAGGACACCGGCTTGGACGACTGCACCGATGGCGACTACCTCATCGGGGTTGACATTCTTACTGGGCTCTCGCCCGGCGATCTCCTGGACCAGTTCTACAACAGCGGGCATGCGGGTTGAACCGCCAACCAGGAGAACCTGGTCTACCTCTCCCCTGCTGAGCCCCGCATCGGCGATGGCCTGTTCAAAGGGTGAACGACAGCGCTTGAGAAGATCTTCAGTCAGTTCCTGGAACTTGGATCGGCTGAGGGAATAGTCGAGGTGCAAGGGTCCAGCATCGGTAGCTGTCATAAACGGCAAGTTGATCTGGGTCTGTTGTACCTGCGACAATTCAATCTTGGCCTTTTCTGCAGCTTCCTTGAGCCGCTGAGCAGCCATCGGGTCCTTACTCAGGTCAACGCCGTGGTCGTTGTTGAACGATGTGATCAGCCAGTCGATCACGGCCTGGTCCCAATCATCTCCACCGAGATTGGTGTCACCATGGGTGGACTTGACCTCGAAGACACCGTCACCGATCTCCAGCACCGACACGTCAAACGTGCCGCCCCCGAGGTCGAAGACAAGGATGGTCTGATCTTGGTCGTCCCTATCGAGACCGTAGGCAAGCGCAGCAGCCGTGGGCTCATTGATGATTCGGAGCACCTCAAGGCCAGCGATCTGGCCAGCCTCCTTGGTTGCGGTGCGCTGAGCGTCATCGAAGTAGGCAGGAACAGTGATGACGGCCTGGTCGACTGTGGCCCCTAGGTATGCCTCTGCATCCCTCTTCAGTTTCTGGAGGATGCGAGCCGAGATCTCTTGAGGCGTGTACTCCTTATCATCGATGGTTTCGGACCAGTTTGATCCCATCTGGCGCTTCACCGACCGGATTGTGCGACCCGGGTTGGTGATCGCCTGGCGCTTGGCCACTTCACCTACGAGGACTTCGCTGTCCTTTGCAAATGCCACGACCGAAGGGGTGGTGCGTGATCCCTCGGCGTTGGCGATCACAGCGGGATCGCCACCTTCAAGGATGCTGACCACCGAGTTAGTGGTTCCGAGGTCTATGCCTACGGCTTTACCCATGTCATGTTCTCCTGTTTGATTCTGGTTTCGAATACTTGTCGGAATAGGTCCGAACCGCCGCAAACCCGGGTTTCATATACTCCGTGCCGGAAGGACCCGCTGGCACAGCAGTAGGGGAAACCTTGTACCGGAGGGTCATGATAGAGGTTGCTGAAGGTTTTCGAACCATTTATGTGTCTATACCACTATAAAGACTTGAGTCTCTATTTATCAACTTCTGGAGGTGGTTTTTTTCCTCTGGTTCTGGTGGACTAGTACATGCCCTCGCTGATCCTGTTGCGCCATGGCCAGAGCGAATGGAACGCCTCAAACCAGTTCACTGGATGGCATGACTGCGACCTGACCACTGTCGGCGAAGAGGAGGCGCGTGTCGGAGCAGAGCTTCTCAAAGACGCCGGGATCCTGCCCGACGTGGTCCACACCTCCCTGCAAAAGAGGGCCATCCGAACCGCCAACCTGGCTCTTGACTTCCTGGATCGTGCATGGCTACCAGTCAGACGCCATTGGCGCTTGAACGAACGACACTACGGAGATCTCACCGGCCTCAACAAGGTCGAGGCCCGGGAACGTTTCGGTACCGAGCAGTTGAAGACCTGGCGCCGCGGTTACTTAACCCCACCCCCGCCAATCACGCAAGCCAACCCCTTCAACCCCAACACCGACCCCAGATATTCGGATCTCACAGATCCACCCTTGACCGAGTGCCTAGCCGATGTCGTGAGCCGCCTAGTCCCCTACTGGGAGTCAGCGATAATCCCGGACCTGAAAGCCGGAGAGACGGTATTGGTGGTGGCACACGGCAACAGCCTCCGGGCACTGTGCAAACACTTAGACCGCATCAGTGACGACGACATAGCGGACCTGAATATCCCGACCGGCACTCCGCTGGTCTACGACCTCAACCCCGAGATGTGGCCCATCAACAACATGCCCGTCCTGGAGCGTTCACTGGACCCTGCAGCAGCCCACGCAGCAGCCGAAACAGTTGCACGCCAAACCGGCTGAGCAAAGCGGGCCTACAAACCTCAGGTGAACTGTGCTGGCTCCGGTCCATAACCCGGAGAGCCGTGCTCAGCGACATCGAGGCCCGCATGCTCTTCTTCCTCTGAGACCCGGAGGCCTACGGTCGACTTGATCGCCCCGAATAGAACCGCTGAGGTTCCAAGCACCCAAGCAGCAATCAGAACCACGCCGATCGCCTGCACAATCAACTGGTCGAAACCACCGCCGTAGAACAATCCGGCATTGTCACGGCCCAAGAAAGCATCGTCATACCGGGCAAACAAACCCACTGCCAAGGTTCCCCAGACCCCACACACACCGTGCACCGACACAGCGCCAACGGGATCGTCGACGCCCTTGCGCTCAATGAAGAGCACCGAGTACACAACAATGACTCCCCCAATGAGCCCAGTGACCACAGCACCCATGAAGTTCATGGTTCCTGTTCCAGCCGTGATGCTGACCAAACCGGCCAGAGCTCCGTTACCGGCCATGCCGACATCCAATGAACCAGTTTTCCTCCAGATCACTGTGCCCGCAGCCAGAACTCCGGCCGACGCCGCCAGAAGGGTTGTCATGATGGCGTGGGCAACCCAGGCGTCAAATGCTAACTCCGAACCGGCGTTGAAGCCGAACCAGCCGAACCACAAAATGAACACACCGATCACCGCATAGCCGATGTTGTGGCCAGGAATCGCTCGGGGAGTGCCATCGGGGGCGTACTTGCCTAGACGGGGTCCGAGGAATATGGCACCCATCAGAGCTGCCCAACCACCCGCACTGTGCACGATGCTTGACCCTGCGAAGTCGCTGAAACGGGCATCGCCGATATTGAGGTCAGACAGCAGGCCGTCACCGTGCCAGAANGAGTGCACGACCACCGGATAGATAAAACCAGTCATANCCGCNCTGAAGATGAGGTAGGCNGANAACTTCGTGCGCTCGGCCATCGCCCCGGAGGCNATCGTGACCGCTGTGGCTGCGAACACGACCTGAAAGAAAAAGAACGATGGTGTAGCCAGAACATCGCCGTTGTCAAACGACTCAGTCATTCCCGACAAGAAGAATGCATCAGTTCCGATGAGGCTCCCACCGTCGGACCCAAACGCAAATCCAAAGCCAACCGCCCAGAACGCAATGGCCCCGATGGCCATGTCGGCCAAGTTCTTAGCCATGATGTTGCCGACATTCTTTGCCCGTGTGAGGCCTGCCTCGACCAGGGCGAAGCCGGCCTGCATGAGAAACACCAGACACCCCGCCACTATCAACCAGAGACTCGCCAGCAAGGCTGTGTTGTACTCAGCGGGAGTGAGTTCTTGGGCAGTTGCAGGCGCAGCTGTGACCAATACCGCTCCAATAACACCAGCCAATCCGACCAGGATCTTGCGCTTTCGGCTCCGCGAACGACGGGAGCTCCAGGATCCAGAGAATGTCTGGCTCAAGTGGCCTTTCGAGAGAAATGTTGTGGACACGACACTTGCCTTTCAATGGTTCGGGGGTCGAACAGTTGCCGACGCTACGAACACCGCGTTTCACCGGTATTCGCACAACATGAAGGCAACGCAACGGCTATCTGATGTGAACCTGAACACCGAGGAGAAGCAACGAGCCGTTGACGGATGGTTCACAGCCACGAAACAACGCTGAAACAGCAACTCGCTAGGTTCACTACCAATGGTCGCAGCACACGCAACTGACGTAGTGGTAATTCGTTGGCCCGGTGAGAGCGAAAGACTTACCGAACTTCGACGACAACACGTCCCTCGCCTGGCACTTGTGGCACCCCATGCACCGGCATTCCAGCCATCTGACCCCATGGAGGACTGGGTCCGCCTACCGGCCACAAATGACGATGTGAGAGCCAGAGCCATGACCCTCATCGAACGAGCTCACAAACGACAGCCGGACGTACCAGAGCTTGACGACGGGCAGATTCTTCGGTACGGACCATGGTGGACATCCCTGGCACCAACTGAGACCCGCCTTTTGGGGGCCTTGCTGGTCCGCTTCGGTGGCGTAGTCAACCGCAACGACTTGGCTCGAGCTGGCTGGCCCAATGGACTACCCAGCCGAAACTCCCTTGATGTCCAGTTGGGTCGAATCCGACGAAAGCTTGATGGCTCTGGACTCACCTTGCGCACAGTCCGCTCAAGGGGTGCAATGCTGGTGGCCGATACCTCTGCCTAAGAACCCAGCCAATCCGCAGCTGAGCCAGTGTCGGAGCCCGCCCTAGCGGTAGTGTCGCGGCCGACATGAGCGACAGGCGCATCCAACCCAACCAACTGGTCATCGGCCTTGGCTTGGTCGTTGCCCTTCTCACGGTGGCTTCAGGGGTCGCTTCGCTCGTCAATGGCTTCCATGATGACTCGGAGATCACCCGCGAGGTGTTCGGGAACATCCCTGGACCCCTAAAGCTGGCCTTCTACTCGGCTATCCCCCTGCTGGTCATCTGGGGAGCCGTTCTGTTCTCCTACAGGGTCCAGAACTGGCAGCGAGGTACTCCCGACAACAGGTCGACCACACGGAAAAACGCTAGGTACCGGTTCTCTGACTTCCGATCGGGTGTCTACATGAAGACGCTTCTGCGCGAGCCCGCAGCTGGTGTCATGCACTCCCTCATCTACTTCCCGTTCCTGATCCTGCTAGCCGTGACAACCGTGCTGGAGGTCAACCACCAGGTTCCACCAACATTCAAGTTCCTGCACGGCGATGTCTACCGGGCCTACACACTGGTCGGAGACATCGCAGGGGTTATGTTCCTTGCGGGAGTCGTCTGGGCACTCCTGCGACGGTACGGACCCAACCGCTACCGCCCCTACCGCATTCGGATCAAGACCAAGCCCGAACACGCTGCTGCCCTGTTCGTGTTCTTAGCGATAGGGGTCACAGGCTTCGCTGCCGAGGCCTTCCGAATCGCCGCCGAGGCCGGAGTCGAGGGCCATCAGGTCGAAGCCGAGACTTGGTCGATCATTGGCTACCCGATGGCGCAGGTGATAATGGACAGTGGCCTTGCCGCACATGCTTCAGGCTGGCATCAGGCATGGTGGGTGGCCCACGTCGTTTCCTTCATGGCCTTCCTGGCCCTCGTGCCGATCACCATGCTCCGTCACATGTTCACCTCCCCTTTGAACATGTACCTCAAGGACCGTGACCGGCCCAAGGGTGCGATGCGGCCTATTCCCAACCTCATGGAAACGGAGTTGGAAAGTTTTGGAGTGTCGACCATCGAAGAGTTCACTTGGAAACAACTCCTCGACACCGACTCCTGCACCATGTGTGGCCGCTGTACAAGTGTGTGCCCAGCCCACGCAACGGGCAAGCCGCTTGACCCCCGCGAGATAGTGCTTAAGGCCGGTGAAGTGATGGCAGCGACAGGACCAACGATCGTGTCACCACCAATCGGTGTCGACTCAGAGATAACCGTGTCATCCAACTCCATGTTCGAACGGATAACAGGTGAGGAGCTTTGGGCATGTACGAGTTGTCGTGCCTGTGATGAGATCTGTCCGGTCAACATCGAAATCCTTGACAAGATCCTCGACATGCGACGCTATCTGTCGCTAATGGAATCTGACTTTCCAACCGAACTGGGCACGGCCTATCGCTCCATGGAGAACTCTGGTAACCCCTGGGGTCTCTCACAAAGCGAGAGAGCCGACTGGGTTGGAGACCTCAACGGTGTTGAAGTCATAGACGGTGGCGACCCGATCGAGGCTGAGTACCTCTACTGGGTCGGATGTGCAGGTTCCTTCGACGACAAAAACAAGAAGGTCTCACGGGCAATGGCCCAGTTGCTCCACCGTGCTGACGTGTCGTTCACAATCCTCGGTCCGTCGGAAATGTGCACCGGTGACCCCGCTAGGCGAACCGGCAACGAGTACATCTTCCAGATGATGGCCATGCAGAACGTGGAGACACTCAACAAGATGGGTACCCGGAAGATCATCACGCAATGCCCGCACTGCTTCAACACCCTGGCCAACGAGTACCCCGAGCTTGGCGGCCACTACGAGGTTGTGCACCACAGCCAACTACTCGAGTGGTTGATCGACGAGGGCCGTCTCGACGTATCCGATGCCCGCCTTGATGAACGGATCGTCTACCACGACTCTTGCTACCTGGGTCGCCACAACGACATATACCAGGCACCTCGGCGGGTCATCGGCAGCCTTGGAGGAATTGAGGTTGTAGAGGCTGAGCGCCAGGGCACCGAGGGCATGTGCTGTGGCGCAGGAGGTGGCCGGATGTGGATGGAGGAACGAACCGGGAAGAACATCAACATCGAACGCTCCCAGGAGCTCCTAGCTACCGGAGCCACCCGAATCGCGACTGCCTGCCCCTTCTGTTTCGTGATGATCGACGACGGGGTCAAAGGCGAAGGCGTCGAAGAGGCCGAGGTAAAGGTTGGTGATATCGCCCTGCATGTTCTTGAAGCCATCGAAGCTGGCGCCGTCTGAACACTTAGCTATTGCTCAAAATTCTCCCAGTAGCGACTGGCCCGCGGCCCTTCCTGGCCCCGGTACTTCGAACCCAGTTCACTGTCCCCATAGGGGCGGTCGGCAACCGTTGTCATTTGCATAAACGAGATCTGGCCGATCTTCATCCCTGGGTAAAGGGTGATCGGGAGGCTCGCCACATTGGACAACTCAAGCGTGAGTTGACCATCCCAGCCGGCATCCACATAGCCCGCCGTGGAGTGGATCAACAGACCCAATCGCCCAAGGCTGGACTTCCCCTCCAAGCGTGCGACCAGATCATCGGGAACAGCGACCCTCTCAGAAGTGGAACCCAGGACGAACTCGCCGGGGTGCAAGATGAACGGGTCATCGTCGGATCCCTCGACCATCTCCGTCAAATCCGAGAGGTCCTGGCGAACATCGATCAGGCCCCTGGTGTGGTTACGAAACACGAGAAACCGATGATCGAGGTGGAGGTCCACCGATGAGGGTTGTACGCAAGAGTCGTCGTAGGGCTCGATCACAATCCGACTAGCGGCCACGGCTTCGCGTATGGAACGGTCAGAGAGGATCATGAGCAGCCGATGTTAGGCCGTCGTGGGCGATGTTACTGCCCGAACTATACGCACTCTCCAGCTCGGCTATGCCATCCTCTGTAGCAGCGGATTCGGTGCCAAGCCCCGGTATGACAAGTTGTCATTCGTAGCTAGTGGATCCGAGAGACATACGTTCGTACTCTCCTCCGAAAACGGGACCATAGAGTACGGCGATGGCAAACCTAACGACCCTTGAACGCGGTGCTGCCCTTGCGGACATCGTTACGGTGATGGACGCCGATGGTGGGGTCATCGTTTCTGATCTACTTCCCGAAACACCCAGACTCCAACTCATTGAGGACCTTGCAACCACGTTCGATAAGACAGTCCCGGGATCGAAGAGTGGGATCGAACACTGGGAGGGCTTTCACGGAGCCAATACCCGACGCTTCTGTGGCCTAGCCGCACGCAGCGACGCCTTCGTGGAGCACGCACTACTGAACCCGACTCTCCTAGCGGTCGCTGATCACTATCTCCTGGACCACGCCAACGGCTACTGGCTGAACACCGGCCAGATCATGGCCGTCGGACCGGGTGAGCCGGCCCAGTACCTACACCGTGATGAGACGAACTGGCCCGAAGCGATAGCTGATGGACGAGAGATCACAGTCAGTTGCATGTTTGCTCTCAGTGACTTCACTCGGTCAAACGGCGCAACAGTCGTCATTCCGGAAACCCAGAACTTGCCCGCCGCTGTGATCCGAGGTGGGAACTTTGATGATGAGGAGACAGCATACGCATCTATGCCAGCTGGTAGCGGAATGATCTATAGCGGCAGGGTGATCCATGGTGCAGGGCAAAACACCACCAGTTCATGGCGCTACGGCATGCACGTCAGCTTTGTAGTCGGTTGGCTCCGACCGGAGGAAGCCAGCCCGCTCGTGGTCGACCAGAAGCGTGCCGCATCCCTGCCAGAACGGGCACGTCAGCTCCTGGGTTGGGCCTCCTATCACTCAGATGGTGGAGGACGGACGTGGTTGGTCGACTTCGAGGATGCCTCCCGCCTCTTCGACTAATCCACCTGCCTCTCAGCGACACTCGCTGAGCAGCTTCAGGCCCAGCGGCGTGCCAACAGTTCGGCTGCACCGCCAAGGAGCCGCAGCAGTGGCTCGGCAGCTTCGTCCAGTACAGCCATGATGTCGTCGAGGCTGAGCTCCTCAGAACCCATGCCCGCTGCTGGATTGGAGACCACCCCGACGGCGGCATAGGGGAGGTCGAGCTCACGGGCAAGGACCACTTCCGGGTAACCGGTCATTCCGACAAGGTCACCACCGAAACCTGCATACATCCGGATCTCGGCCGGGGTCTCGAACCTGGGCCCGTTAGCGCAAAGATAAACGCCACCGTCAACTAGTTCGATGGCCTCTGAGGTGGCAGTTTCGGAGAGGACTTGACGCAAGTACCGGTCGTAGGGTTCGGTCATGTCGGTATGCCGAACCTCCTCATCAAAGAATGTGTCCTCTCGGCCGTGCGTGAAGTTGATGAATTGGTCGATCAGAACCAACTCTCCATTCCGGTACTCGGGATTGATCCCGCCGCTTACAGCTGTTGCGAATACCGCCCTAGCGCCAGCCTCGGCAAGTGCCCACAGGTTTGCCCGATATGGAATGCGTTGCGGAGGCACGCTGTGGTCGGCACCATGCCTCGGCAAGAACACCACCGGACATCCCTTCCAAGAACCGTGTACCAGACTGACCGTGCCGTAGGGAGTCTCAACATCACGNTCAACGGCATTTGCCAGGCCGGGGAGGNNNTAAAACCCGCTGCCAGTTATCAGACCGAGCATGGAGAGACNGTAGCAANCATCGATTAGCTGGCGGTTCCNGAGAGCATCANCCGACCTACACGATCGCGNTCGATCCCATCNGCTGACTCANACGACACGATCCGTCCNTCGTAGATGACCGCAACCCGGTCGGAGACNCCCANAACCTCATCCAGTTCAGCGGACACGAGGAGGATGGCCATACCGGNGTCGCGGTATTCGATNAGCCGCCGATGGATGAANTCNATATTTCCAATGTCGATTCCGCGCGTGGGTTGTGCTGCGACCANCACCTTTGAGTCNTGNGAAAGTTCACGCGCTGCAACGACCTTCTGCTTNTTCCCCCCNGACAGCGTGGCAACCATCGCTGCGATGTTTGGTGGGCGCACATCGAACTCTTCAACCAGCCTTGTTGCCTCAGCATCAACCTCTCCGGGACGCCTGATGCCGCGTCTGGAGTAGGGGCGGTGGTAGTAGCGGTTCAGGACCAAATTGTCGGCAACCGTATGCGCACCTACGAGGCCGAACTTCTCCCTGTCCTCTGGTATGTGTGCCACCCCCATAATGCTGATCTGGCGTGGGGGCCTACCCGAAATATCGGTGCCGTCGAGAATGATCGAACCGGAAATAACTCCACGAAGACCCGTAATTGCCTCAACCAGCTCACGTTGGCCGTTCCCCTCAACCCCGGCGACTCCTACAATTTCGCCAGCACGGACGTCAAGGTTAAGTCCATTCAGTGCCGGTGACTGCCGATCATCGTCAACGACCAAGTCAACAACAGTGAGCACCTGGTCACCGGGCGACGCGGGGGTCTTCTTCAACCGTAAGTCCACGGGGCGACCGACCATCATCGATGCGAGATCCGACTCGTCCGTGTCGGCCGGCACCGTATGGCCCACCACTCGACCACGGCGCATCACAGTAATCTCATCGGCCACGGCCATCACCTCGCGGAGTTTGTGTGTAATGAACACCACAGCCACTCCGGTTTCTGCGAGACCGCGCAAGACCTCGAGAAGATGGCTGGTCTCCTGAGGCGTGAGTACAGCCGTCGGTTCATCCAGGATCAGGATGTCTACCTCACGGTAGAGGGCACGCAGTATTTCGACCCTCTGCTGGATGCCGACAGGGAGGTCCTCGACAAAGGCCAAAGGGTCGATTTCTAGTCCAAAGCGCTCCGACAACCTATCGACCACTGCGGCGGCCTCATCGAGATCGACAACACCGTGTCTCGTCGGCTCATCTCCCAGAACAACGTTTTCAGCTACCGAGAGCACCGGGACCAACTGGAAATGTTGGTGGACCATCCCGATTTGTCTGGCAATGGCATCTCGTGGACCGGTCAGGTTCATCACCTCACCAGCGCGTCGAACCTCACCTAAATCGGCCTGATACAGACCGAAGATGATGTTGACAAGGGTACTCTTCCCGGCGCCGTTCTCACCGAGAAGGGCATGGACACGGCCACGTTCGACTCGGAAGTCAACATCCTCGTTGGCCAGCACATCACCAAAGCGCTTTGTGACACCAAGAACTTCAAGTGCTGGAGGTGTAACCACACCCACCTGATCACTCACGGCTATAGGGCTGCCCAATGGCAGCAGGTGGTCGGGCACGACCTACGAATCCGGCCAAGACTACGATGCAGACGACGTACGGAATCATTCCTATGAACTGCGGGTCATCGGCAAGCCAGCCGCGGAACTGGAGTTGGGTCTGGACGGCGCTGGCGTACCCGAACAAAAGAGCAGCACCCCAGATTCCGATCGGGTTCCAGCGTCCGAATATCATCACCGCCAAGGCCACGAAGCCCCTCCCGTTGGTCATCATGCGCTCAAAGGATCCGACCGCTTCGAGGCTTAGGTAGGCACCGCCCAGACCGGCAAGGCATCCACCCGCTATGAGGTTCGTGTAGCGGACCCGCGTAACCGAGATGCCAACAGTCTCCGCCGCGCTTGGTACCTCGCCGACCGACCTGGTCCAGAGACCCCACCTGGTCCGGAACAACACGAACCAAACGACCCAGATGAGAATAAGGGAGCAATAGGTGAGGGGACGGTTGATGAAGAACACCCTCCCGACCACAGGTAGATCTGCAAGTGGGCCGAGCGACACCTGGGGAGTCTTGCCAGATGGCAGGGTGAGCCCCTGCTGAAAGAAATAACTACTGATACCGACTGCGGCAATATTGAGGACGGTTCCAGCAATTATCTGGTCACCGTGCAGGGTTACCGACAGCCCCGCCAGACCGGCTCCCATCATGGCGCCCGTGACCATGCCGGCAAGGATCCCCGCTACGAGGCTCCCAGTTGAAGAAGCAACCATGAATCCCACAAATGCTGACAACAGCATCTGACCCTCAATGCCAATGTTCACCACACCGGACCGCTCACAGAGAACACCGCATAGTGCACCAAGGACTAAGGGCGTGGACTGGCGCAGCGCACTGGCCAGAACCGCTGTTGTCTGGTCCTCTTGGAACTCAGCAGTGAACAAGGTGATGACAACGAAGACCAGAGCCGTCAGGATTATCCAGCGGGAGCGGCTGAACAGATTGGTCACGATGAACCCCACCCGGCGGTAACCGAAACCTCATCAACATCGTGTCGCGAGAAGAACCACCGGACCACGATCGGTGTGGCCACAAACAACAGCATCAATGCCTCGATGATGTCGGTTATCTCTGGTGCTACATCCGCGTTGAACTGCATCATGGAACCCCCGGCCTCCATTGCGCCGATCAGTAGAGCTGCCGGGATGACACCGATTGGATGGTTCCGGGCCAGCAGGGCGATAGTGATGCCGTTGAAACCCAGCCCGGCATTAAAGCCGGGCTCGTACCTACCGATCACGCCCTGAGTCTCGATGGCACCACCAGCACCAGCAAGAAGTCCACTTATCGCCATAGTGGTAATGACAATCTGTCGTACCGAAATTCCGGCATATCTGGCAGCATCTCCATTCAGGCCTACTGAGCGGATCTCAAAGCCGAGAGTGGTCCGCTCCAACAGATACCAACATCCAATGCTGGCAGCGACAGCCACCAGAAAACCCGTTGGAAACGACCCCCACAGTGGGATGAGTGCACTTTCCTCTACAGCCGGAGTACGTGACAATATTCCCTCGTCCTTCCACGGGTTCGAGGCCAACCAGTCCGTGAGGTTGAGGGCTACGAAATTCAGCATGATTGTTGTGATCACTTCGTGAGCACCCCGGGTGGCCTTGAGGACCCCGGCGATCGAACCCCAGGCGGCACCGGCCACAGCGCCAGTACCGAGCGCTAGGGGTGTATGGACGATCCAGGGCAGTCCCTCGAATCCGAAACCCACGGCGGCGGCAATGATGCCACCAACGACTAGCTGACCCTGGCCGCCAATGTTGAAGAGTCCAGCACGGAAGGCAAAGGCCACAGCGAGCCCACCCATGATGAGCGGGGTGGCCTTCTCTAAGGTCCGGCCAATAGTCTTCTGGCTGGATAGTGAACCGTCAATCAGCGCTCCGTATGCCTCAATGGGGTTGGCGCCCGAGACAGCCAGGATGATGGCTCCTATTCCCAAGGCTAGGGCGACTGCAACGAGGGGAACCGCTACGGGTCTAAGCCACCTCAAGTTGCTACTCGCCAGATGGCGCAGGGGCTTGTTCTCACCGCTGCAGACTAGGTGGGGTAGGGGGTTGTACCGGTGACTTCGCCCCTAGAACCTGTGCCTTGTTCACCTCCGCACCGTGTCCAGCATTTCACCTCGATCAAGTCGAACAACCCGTGTGTCAGTGACTATCGCAGTAATGAGCTCAGACGGAGTGACGTCGAAAGCCGGATTGATGGTTCGCGTTCCCTCAGGTGCAGTTGTTGTGCCCCCGAAACAGACGACCTCATCGTTACCTCGGTTCTCGATCTCAATGTCTCCCCCAACAGCGGTGCCCATGTCGATCGTAGACTCGGGAGCAACTACCACGAACGGGACTCCAGAATGCCTGGCAGCCAGCGCTAGTGAATAGGTCCCTATCTTGTTAGCTGTGTCACCGTTGACAGCGATCCTGTCAGCACCAGTCAAGATTACGTCAGCAAGGCCCTGGGAGATCAGGTGTGGCCCCGCTGAGTCGACGATCAGTCGGAACGGAGCACCCATCCGCTTGAGTTCCCACGCAGTCAAGCGAGCCCCCTGCAACAGTGGCCGGGTCTCAAGGGCAATGGCTTCCTCAAGGCACCCGCGCTCGTGGAGCGTTTGGATGACCGCTAACGCTGTCCCTCGCTCAACGCTGGCAAGACCACCCGTATTACAAATAGTGAGAGCACGAAGTGAGTCTGGCTTGCCCGTGATTTCAGCAACCAGGTCGGCACCAGCATCACCCATCTTCACCGACGCAACAAGTTCCTCGTTTCTCACGGCAAACGCCTCTGCCAATATGGCGTCAGTTCCGCCTGCGGAGACAGCGACCACCCGTTCGACCATCTTCGCCAGATTCACCGCCGTAGGGCGAGTTAACCGAATCGATTCCACCGCCGCGTCAAATGCTTCCGTTCCAACACCCTCTGTCTGAGCTGCCAGAACAACTCCGAACGCACCGGCGACACCAATTGCCGGCGCTCCACGAACCGACAGTCGCTGAATCGCACTAACCAGGTCAGGCACCGTCGTGATCCTCAACATCTCTACGGACGCCGGTAACTGCGTTTGGTCAACCATCAAAATGGCACCATCAACCCAGTCCAGGGTCCTTACACCGAGTTCACTCATGGTCCAGCCTTCGAATGGTCATCGGACAACTAGTATCGTGCCACCGGCTCTTGGGCAACACGGGGAATGCCGACGACCACATGACTGCCGAAGAAATCTCAATCATTCTCGGGCTCGAGCCCCTACCGCTTGAAGGAGGTATGTGGACTGAGACCTGGTGCGATCAACATGGGTCGGCCATCTACTACCTCATGCAATCAGATGACTTTTCCGCGATGCACCGCCTCGACAGAACCGAGTTGTGGCACCACTACGGCGGTGATCCTGTTGAATTCCTACTCCTTGAAATCGACGGTTCGATCAGAACACCTGTACTTGGACCTAACCTTCCAACTGGTGAAAGGCCGTTCCTTGCAGTTACAGCAGGTACCTGGATGGGGGCCTCCACGACAGGGGACTGGTCTCTAGTGGGAACCACGCTGGCGCCCCCCTACAACCCCGATGGGTTCGAACTTGGATCGGTTGAGCGACTGATCACTGAATTCCCCGAGGCAGCCTCCCGCATCTCCACCCTCGTGAGAGGGGAGCAGTCATGACCAAGGCCGCTTCACCGCGGGATCTACTCGACCTTTCGGGTCGCGTCGTCATCGTGACTGGTGCTGGTGGTGGGGTGGGCTCAGGAATCGTCCGTCGACTCGTGGAAACCGGGGCCACTGTCGTCGCCCACACGCGGACATCATCAACAGACCACTTACTCAATCTCGATGGAAGCCTCGTGTCAAACATCCGGGCTGACCTGACCTCTACAAACGGACCTGCCGGCATCATCGAATCAACCCTAGAAATGCACGGTCGAGTCGATGGCTTGGTCAACAACGCGGCTACGCAGTCACTTGCACCCTTCGATGAACTAACCGACATGGCCTGGTCTGAGACCATCGACGTAAACGTGACAGCCGCACATCGCCTCACCCAACTAGCTGCCGCGGACATGCGCTCAAGGAAATCACGTGGTTCGATCATCCACATCGCCTCGATCGAAGCCCACCAACCGGCCGAGGTGCACGGCCACTATGCGACGTCAAAGGCTGCACTCGTAATGCATGCCAGGGCTGCCGCACTTACCTATGGCAGTTACGGAATTCGGGTCAATTCAATCTCGCCGGGCCTCATCGACCGCCTGGGCCTGGAAGAGGACTGGCCAGACGGGGTTGCCCGATGGCATAAGGCGGCCCCGTTGACAAGACTCGGAACGCCCGAAGACGTGGGCGATGCTTGTGTTTTCCTCTGCTCAGATCTCTCCCGCTGGATTACGGGAACTGACCTTGTGGTAGACGGCGGAATGCTGGCCCGGCCAACCTGGTAGCCACCCAAACGACTAGGAAGTAGAACATGGAAGACCGCTGGGATCTTGTCGTAGCCAAGACCCTTGAGACCCCCCTCGATGAGTGCGTGTACGGGTCACGCCTAATCGGTTCCGATCCGGCCCTCGTTCTCCACGGTGGGGGGAACACGTCGATAAAGACTCCGTTCACCGACATCACCGGTTCCACTTTCGATGCTCTTTTCGTAAAGGGTTCGGGGTGGGACCTGGCAACGATTGAACCTCAAGGATTCACCCCGCTGGCCCTTTCACGCTTGCAGGACCTGCTAGCGCTTGAGTCTCTTTCCGATCCCGACATGATGCGCGAACTCATGTCTTCCAGTTTCGACCCCGGAGCACCTGCACCGTCCGTCGAGAGCCTGCTACATGCCTTCATCCCGCTTCCAGCGATCCTGCACAGCCACGCAGATGCGATTGTCTCGCTAACTAACGTCAACGATGCCAGTGGGTACGTCCATGAGATCTTTGGTGATTCCGTGGTGGTCATCCCCTATGTCATGCCGGGATTCGAACTTGCCAGAGCCGTTGCTGCCTTCTGGGCCGACCAGGTCAACAGGAACACCATCGGGATGGTGCTGCTCAACCACGGCCTCTTCACATTCGGTGAGTCAACACATGAGGCCTATGTTCGACACCGGGAATTGATCACGATGGCCGAAAGGTGGCTGGACGAAAATGCTCCCCTCCCAGGCCTGCCATCCGCCACACTTCCCGACGTCGACACCATGGCCCTGGCCGGACTCCGTCGGGATATCTCCGATGCTGCAGGACAGCCGATGCTGCTGTGCCGCCACTGTGACCAGATCTCGACTCGCTTCGTCCAGCGGGTGGATTTGGAGAGCCTGGCAGAGAGAGGGCCACTGACACCCGACCATGTGATCCGTACAAAGCGTGTTCCGATGGTGGGCCGGGATGTGACCGCCTATTCGGCTGCCTACGAGAACTACTTCAAGCAACACAAACACCGGGGACGAACCGACTTGAGAATGCTGGATCCTGCACCCCGCGTCGTCCTCGACCCAGTACTAGGGGTTCTCACCGCCGGAAGGACCATTTCCGCCGCAAATGTCGCGTTTGACATCTACGAACACACAATGCCGGTGTTAGAACGGGTCGAAGACCACCTTGACCGCTACGAGGCCCTCGATGCAGGCCACATCTTCGACATCGAGTACTGGGACCTGGAGCAGGCCAAGCTGCGCTTGGCCGGTCCACCTGCTCAGTTGGCCGGTATGGTCGCCATAGTCACTGGAGCCGGTTCTGGAATCGGTCGAGCATGTGCCTCGGAGCTACTCACACGGGGATGTGCCGTGGGCGGATTGGATATCGACCCCTCAATAAGGACCACTTTTGACCACCCAGCCTGGTTGGGGCTGACCGTGGACGTTACCGATCATGAGGCACAGGCATCGGCGATTGACACCGTTGTCGAGCGGTTCGGTGGCCTAGACATCGTCCTAATCGCGGCTGGAATCTTCGGTACCAATGCACCGATCGGCGATCTCGATGCAGCCGACTATCGAAATGTGCAGGTCGTGAACGTTGACTCTGTCGTCAGCCTCCTCCAGGCCACCTATCCGTTCCTTGCAAGGTCCCCAGTTGGAGGGCGGGTCTTGGTAATCGGCTCCAAGAACGTGGCCGCACCGGGTAAAGGGGCTCTCTCCTACTCGACCTCGAAAGCTGCCCTAAACCAGGTAGCCCGTGTCGCTGCTCTGGAATGGGCCGACGACGGCATCCGAGTCAATACTGTCCACCCTGATGCTGTGTTTGACACAGGCCTCTGGAATGACGACCTGCTCAGGGAACGAGCCGACAATTATGGTCTGACTGTCGAGGATTACAAGACTCGAAACCTTCTAGGGACGGAGGTCACCTCCACAGCTGTGGCGAAGATCGCAGTTGAGTTGTGCACCGACACGTTCGCCAGCACAACAGGAGCTCAGATCCCAATCGACGGTGGAAACGACCGAGTCGTATAGTTGCCAATGGAATTGCAACGTTTCACCGCTGACGTCGTAGTCACCTGTGACATGGACAACTCCGTGTTCGCCCCCGGTGTGGTCGATACAGCTGATGGCAAGATCACCTGGGTGGGCGCATCCCAAGATGCCCCTCCTGTCGACGACGCCGTATCTGTAGCAGACGTCGGTGGCCTCCTCATGCCGGGCCTGGTGAACGCCCACTGCCACACACCGATGACACTCATGCGTGGCTCAGGCGATGGCCTGCCCCTCCACCGCTGGCTGACCGAGGCCATGTGGCCACGCGAGGGCCGTATGACTCCGGAAGATGCTTGGTGGGGAATGACCCTTGGATCAGCCGAGATGCTTCTTGCAGGAGTGACCACGAGCTGTGAGATGTACCTGTTCGAAGAAGCGATGGTAGACGCCGTCATGGAATCGGGCGCCCGACTTGTCATGACCCCTGGTGTCGTGTCAGGCCTCCACTCCAGCGGTAGTGACCGCACCGAGGAAGTCTCCAATTTCTTCTCGAAATACCATGACCCAACTGGGAGGATCACGGTCGGAATAGGTCCCCATTCTGCCTATGACCTCGGAATCGCCAAAGTGGTCGAAATGGCGGAGTTGGCCCAGTCACTTGACGCCATACTCCACCTGCATCTTGCTGAGACCCGTGAGGAGAATGTCGAACTCGAAGCCACCTACGGTCGCTCGATAACCGCCATTCTTCATGACAACGGGGTGTTCGACAGTCGTGTGCTCGCGGCCCACTGTGTTTGGGTGGATAACGCTGACATCGCTCTGCTGGCAGCCGACAATGTTGCTGTTGCTCACTGTCCGATTAGCAACATGAGGCTCGGATGCGGAATAGCCCCGCTGACTGCCATGAAGAAAGCGGGCGTGATCGTCGGCTACGGAACCGATGGACCCGCCTCCAACGGTTCTCTCGACCTATGGGAGGAGGTGAAGATGGCAGCGCTGCTAGCCAGAGTCCATGCACTGGACTCGACGGTTGTTTCGACAGTGGAAACACTAACCATGGCAACCCGTGACTCTGCTGCGGCAGTTGGCCTCAAGGACACGGGCTACCTGGCGCCCGGCACAACTCTCGACATGATCAGGATGGACCTAGGCCACACTAGTTTCGTACCGGTAACCGAACCAGACGAACTGTTGGCCCACGTGGCATGGTCGGGATCAACCCGCCGGGTAACAGACGTCTGGGTAGCCGGCGAGAAGGTGGTTTCCGACGGTGAGATGCTGACTGTTGATATGGAACGAGTTATAGCAGAGGTTGGCAAACGGGCTCTTCGACTAGCTCGGGGCTGATGCAAACCCGACAACCACCGGAACCTGGAGGTCAAAGTACCTTCGGCCGTAGTTCATCTTGGCGAACGGACTGGTGCAACCCCGTTTCTCCTCGCGGCTGACTGTGACGTCCAAGCCAAGAGCTTCCACCGGTTCGATGAAGATTGTGCCATACACCGTCAGCACACCTTCTCACCAGAACCCTTCACCCTCCTTCTAAGTGAAAACTGTGCCACTCCAAATCTGATCAAAGCAGCACGGCCGCACAACCACATTGATCATCATCGTGTACGGCTTTGCCAACCCTCCACAGGTCCGGACAATCCATCTTCACGGATAGATTCCCGATAGTGGCACGGCACGACTCCCCACTGATTCGGGGATTCGCGGGTGTAGTTCAATGGTAGAACCCCAGCTTCCCAAGCTGATGACGGGAGTTCGATTCTCCTCACCCGCTCCAACCAGTCCTGTGCCCAATTATCTGGACCCAACCAGCGCATCTCCACGCTTTGACAATTCGATCAAAGGTTATACAATCGTCCCTGAGCACAAGCGGGGGGACCGGGAGAAGCGTGCGAACACTCGAGAGTTATGTCCAGGGGGTTTGGCACGCCCCAGCCCCCACAGGAACCGTGACACACCACGCCGTTACCGGAGAACCTGTCTCATCCGTCTCTAGTAACGGAATCGACTTTGCGGGAACTGTTGCATATGCCAAAGAGGTTGGTGGTGGTGCTCTCGGCTCCCTGACCTTCCATGAGCGGGCAGCCCTTCTCAAGGCCCTCGGCCAATACCTGCTCGCCGAAAAGGAAGGCCTCTATAACCTGTCCACCGCAACGGGAGCCACGCGGACTGACTCCTGGATCGACATCGAGGGAGGCGCCGGAGTACTCCTCGGCTACGCCTCTAAGGGGCGTAGAGAGTTACCCAACTCAACGGTTCTCTTAGACGGTGACCCTGAGATCTTGGCCCGTGACGGATCGTTCATTGCCACTCACATAGCCACTCCCTTGAATGGTGTGGCCGTCCAGATCAATGCATTTAACTTCCCATGTTGGGGCGCACTCGAAAAGTTCGCTCCTGCCCTACTAGCCGGTGTGCCCACAATCATCAAGCCAGCCACCCAAACAGCGTTCCTAACCGAAGCCATGGTCCGTCTGATAGTTGAGTCCGAGATCCTCCCCGACGGGGCACTACAACTAATCTGCGGTGACATAGGAGACCTCTTAGGCCACCTGGGTGGGCAAGACCTCATCGGCTTTACCGGTTCCGCCTCTACAGCTGCACTCCTAAGAGCCCACCCATCCGTGGTGGAACGCTCGACACGCTTCAACGCCGAAGCCGACTCCCTCAACACTGCCATCCTTGGCCATGAATCGGGTCCTGGCTCACCCGAATTTGAACTCTTCGTAGCCGAGGTCGTAACCGAAATGACCGTCAAAGCTGGCCAAAAATGCACGGCCATACGCCGGGCGCTAGTACCCCATCGGCACCTGGAAGCGGCAACTGCAGCTGTCGCGGCCTCGCTCGACGCGGTCCGAGTCGGTGATCCGGCTGATCCAGACACACGCATGGGCGCCCTTGTCAGCAAGGCGCAGAGGACAGAGGTGCTTAACGCCATTTCAACCCTCACCAGATCAACCACCGTGATTACTGATTCCTGTGAATTCCACGGCGTAGATCCCGACAAAGGGGCATTCCTAGCGCCCACCCTGCTGCGTTCAGATAACCCGACCGACCCAAGCGTGCACACCACCGAGGCATTCGGACCGGTCAGCACGATCATGGGATACACAGATCAGGCAGATGCCATACACCTGACGTCACTGGGTGGAGGGAGCCTCGTTGCCTCGGTCTATACCGCTGATCCCAACGAGGCACGTGCTCTGACTACAGGCATCTCCGCCCACCACGGACGCGTCCTCGTCGTGGACGCTTCGATATCTGACACCAGCACCGGCCACGGCTCACCCCTACCCAACCTCGTCCATGGTGGACCAGGTAGGGCTGGAGGTGGGGAGGAGATGGGGGGCCTCCGTGGTATTCGCCACCACCTCCAAACAACTGCTGTACAAGGCTCACCCGACATGCTCACCGCCATCACCGGAGAGTGGATGCCTGGCTCCGCAAGGCACCTGGACCGCGGTCATCCATTCAAGTTGACCTTCGATGACCTCAACATTGGAACGGCAATTCGTACCGATTCCCGCACTGTCACCCTCAATGACATCGAAGACTTCGCTGAAAGCACGGGAGACCACTTCTATGCACATATGGATGAGGCGGCGGCGGCGGCAAGTCCTATCTTCGGAGAACGAGTCGCCCATGGCTATCTGGTCCTGTCACTTGCAGCGGGACTTTTCGTCTGGCCTGACCCCGGACCTGTCCTAGCCAACTACGGAATCGACCGCTGCCGCTTCGCCAAGCCGACCTACCCAGGTGACACCCTTACCGTCTTCCTGACCTGTAAACGCAAGACACTTCGCTCTGGAGCCGGATATGGCGAGGTTGCCTGGGACGCCCAGGTCCTCAATCAAAACGACGATGTGGTCGCCGCCTATGACGTTCTCACACTGGTTGCCAATCATCCTGGTGTGAACGGAGTACCTCTCAACCAAGCCGAAAACTGAGGAGAAAGCTGATGGGACGCACATGGTCCTCTATGAACGAGTTCGAGGCATTCCTCAACGAAGGCGGCATGGTCGAGGTCGACGATGACATGCCCGATGAGTACAGGGCAACTGTGTTCCGTTTCATAGAGTTGCACGCGAACAGTGAATTGATGGGAGGCCTGACAGAACGCGACTGGATACCAATGACGCCCGGCCTCCGCCACAAAATGACCGTGTTGGCTAAGACCCAAGACGAGATCGGCCACGGCCACCTGCTCTACATGGTCGCGGCAGACCTCGGCATCAAAACCCGTCGGGAGATGATTGAGGACCTGTTCGCTGGACGCTCTCGGTTCCACAACGTGTTCCACTACCCGGTCCGGACATGGGGAGACCAAGTTGCGATCTGCCTGCTGGTCGACGGTGCGGCGGTACCTAGCCAAAAGGCCGTCTACAAGGATTGTTCCTATGGCCCCTACAAACGGATCCTAAAGCGGATCATCGCCGAGGAGGGCTTCCATCTCCGATTGGGCGAGGAGCGTGTCCTCAGGATCTCTCAGGGGACTGATGCCCAACGTGCCATGTTTCAACAATCAATCAACGACTGGTGGTGGCCGGCCCTGCGTCTCTTTGGCCCCGACTCAAAGCCCGATGACAAGTTGGCCCGCTGGCGCCTCAAGTCTGAAAAGAACGAGGTGATGCGAGCTGGCTGGGTCCAGAAGTTTGTTCCGATGCTGCATAGTTACGGCTTCACAATCCCCGATCCCGGCCTGACCCATGACCCGGAGACCGATACCTGGACATGTGGGCCAATCGACTGGGAGCCCCTCAAGAGGACCATGGCGATGGACGGGCCTGACACAGCACGACGGATCGCTGAGGCATCTACCGCGTGGGAAACCACCCAGTGGGTGCGCAACGCCCTCGATGCTGCTCCAGCCGGGGTCATCGCATGAATACCACGACCGTTGACAACACACTGCTGAGACGAGCCCTCGCTGCTGTGACGACTGTCGACGATCCTGAGATACCGGGCGTGTCAATAGTCGACCTGGGACTCCTCGAAACAATCACCGCCACAGAAGATGGCCGACTCACCATCGGTCTGATCCCTACTTTCTCGGGCTGTCCGGCACTAGCAACAATCGGTGCCGATGTGAAAGCCGCCCTGGAGGTACTACCGGAAGTTGAAAAAGTAACCGTCGAGTGGCTGAAGTCACCCATCTGGACGATCGAGCGCGTAACAGCCAAAGCCCGTAGGACGATGGCCACCGATCTGACTCTGGCCATCAAGGTCGATAGCGGCCCAACACTTTGCCCGCGTTGCGGCTCGCCGACTGTGGAGAAGTCAGAGTTTGGCCCCAGCCGTTGTCGGGCCATACACCGTTGTGGATCCTGCTTCGAGGTCATCGAAGTGATGCGGGACCGCTGAAGGAGGAAGCATCCGTACTTACGAAATATTCCTCAAAAAAGACGGGCAGGAGGAATACCGCCACGCCGGGAGCATCGACGCCCCCGACGATGAACTGGCATTGCTATTGGCCCGCGAAAACTACCTGCGTCGAGGTGAGGGTGATTTGCTTTGGATGGTTGATCGCGCGCACCTGCTCATTGGCGACCACGACTTTGTGGCGCCCAACTCAGACAAACCGCACAGAGATAACGATGGACTCCTCGTGGCAGCCCACCGCAGGAGTCAGAGGCAGAGAAAGTGACATCAATGACCCCTGGCACAATCGAGTTTCTGCTCGCCTTCGCCGACGACGAACACCTAATGGGACAACAACACACCGAGTGGATCGGAATCGCACCGTTCCTCGAAGAAGACATGGCGTTCGCCAGCATCGCTCAAGACGAGTTAAGCCACGCCGCCCTCCTCTACTCAATAGTTGCTGATAGCGGAGAGGGAGGGGAGCCCGACGACCAAGTGATTAACCGCCTGGCATTTGACCGAAGTGCCGCCGAGTACCGGTCCGCCCAGATTGTGGAAGTTGCCTGTACCGAATGGGCACATGCCCTAGTTCGTCACTGGCTCTATGACACAGCCGAGGACCTCCGGTGGTCACTCGTAAAACAATCAGAGCTCGAATCACTAAGAGATGCTGCCGCCCATGCTGCCCGCGAAGAAAGGTTCCACATTCGCCACGCCGACGGCCTGATCGACGTCCTGCTTCGGACACCAGACAGCGCCAAAAGGCTGGCTGATGCCGTGGGTGAACTCCTGCCCCTTGCAACAGGCCTTTTTGACCCAGCCTCAGGAGAAGCCGAGGCCATCGAAGCAGGTGTCGCATCGGCACCGTTCGACACGCTGTTACCTGAATGGGCCGACAGGGTGCAGACTCGATTCCCTGACATCGACATTGGAAGCATCTCGGCACCTGCCTTCACGGGTCGGATGTACAGGCACGACGACTTCGCTGTGCTGATCACCAGAATAAACAGTGTCAGGGGCATCGACCCGACCGCCGTCTGGTAGACGTCGTCGACAGTGTCACTACAGTGCCACCATGATCCCCAGGCCTGGTGAGTCTCTGACGACAACGGACTATCACTGTGCCGGTGAGCCATTTCGGATCCTGGATGTCGGCCCCATGGAGGGCCGAACTGCTGGTGACCGCCGTGAATGGGCGATAAAGAACCTGGATGACCTCCGCCGCTTTCTCGTCAACGAACCAAGAGGACACGCCGACATGTATGGCGGCTTCGTCGTGCCGCCAGACGACCCCGGTGGTGACCTAGGGGTCATTTTCTTCCACAAGGATGGCTTCAGCACAGCATGTGGCCATGGCACAATCGCCGTTGTCACCTGGGCTATTGACACGGGTTTGATCGCCACAGATGGTGAAGCCGTGCACGTGGTTGTGGACGTTCCCTCCGGCCGCCTGCCGACGACTGCCAAGTTGCATGAAAACCGGGTGGTCAACGTCCGATTCCAAAACGTCCCTGCGTATGTCAGCACTATCGCTAAGGAGGTCCCTACCTCTTTCGGCCGACTGTCCGTTGCCGTGTCCTTCGGAGGTGCCTTCTACGCTTCCGTGGCCCTCGACGGAATGAACCTGTCAGCCGACATTGGGTGCCTCGATGAACTCATTTCACTGGGTCGACAAGTCCGGAAATCCTTGGACGACTCACCAGTCGTAATGCATGCTCCAGATAACCGTCTCTCGGGCCTGTACGGCACGATCTTCCATGAGACCATCGGTGACACCCCGCTCCACCAGAGGAATGTCACGATCTTTGCTGACGGACAGGTAGACAGATCCCCATGTGGTTCGGGTACGTCGGCACGCCTTGCCCTCCTGCACCAAGCCGGCATCGTAGAGATGGGCGACCCTTTCTTGAACGAGGGAATCGCCGGCGGAGTCTTTGAGGGCCGTATCACAGAAACCTCGGAGGCCGGTGTGATCACCACGATCGAGGGGTCGGCACACCTTTTCGCTAGGAGCAGTTTCACCCTTGACCCTGATGACCAAATCGGCCTCGGCTTCCAATTGCGCTGATGCACTGATCGGATGGTTCTCCGCCGCCTATCGTCGAGCGGCATGGTCCTAGGTCAGATGCTCGACACGGTGGGCTATCCAACGGAGACAAAGACTGCCTTACAGGGTGAGCGTCTCAGTGCCCTCGTCCGGCGTCTGTCTACTTGCAACAATGCATTCTGGTCGGATCGCCTGTCGGGAATCGAACTGGACTCGGTCACCTCGGTCCGGGACATTTCATCACTGCCTTTTACGGTCAAGGCGGACCTGCGCGACACCTACCCCTTGGGCATGGTCACCACTCCTCTAGCCCAAACAACAAGGCTCCACGCCAGTTCGGGAACCAGCGGCAAACCGACAATCGTCGTTTACACACCAGGAGACCTTGTCATCTGGGCAGAGGTAAATGCCCGCTCGCTGGCCCTGGCCGGAGTACGCCCTGACGACATACTCCACAATGGATACGGATATGGACTGTTCACGGGTGGTCTCGGTCTCCACTATGGAGGAGAGCGACTGGGTTGCACGGTGGTTCCTGTCTCGGGGGGAAATACGACTCTCCAATTGCAGCTCCTCGCAGACCTTCACAGCCGGGTCATGTCCGCAACACCGTCGTTTTGCCTCCTCCTTGCAGAATGTGCACGCGACTACGGAATACTCAAGGACCTCAAGGTGGAAATCGGAATCCTGGGAGCCGAGCCATGGTCGGAGGGCATGCGTGCACGCATCCAGAATGCATGGGGAGGGGATTTCAGGGCCCTTGACATCTACGGTCTCTCAGAGGTGATCGGACCCGGAGTTGCGATGGAGGCCCCCGATGACCTAGGAGCGTTGAACGTCTTCGACGATCATTTCCTTCCCGAGGTGGTAGACCCTGAATCTGGTGGGGTACTGCCTGACGGTGAATGGGGCGAGTTGGTCCTGACAACACTTACCAAGCAGGCCATACCCTTGCTCCGATATCGGACCGGCGACATCACACGGATCCTCCCAGAAACCGGTCCGTCGGAGCGCCACTGGACGCGCATCGCACGAATCATGGGCCGCTCCGATGACATGCTCGTTATCCGTGGTATCAACGTCTATCCAGGCGAGATCGAAACGGCTCTGATGGACGATCCTGACGTTGGAGCAAACTACGCAATCGTTGTCGACCGCCGCGGTCCGATGGCCGAGTTGCGGGTTCGAGCGGAACTTGGTGACCGGACAGCCGGTAGTGGTGACGATGCAACCAGCAGACTCCAGAAGGTTCTATTGGACCGCCTCAGGATTAGAACGACAGTCGAAATGGTTGCTCCCGGATCAATGGCTAGAACCGAGGCGGGAAAGGTGAAGCGCGTCTTCGAACAATTTGACGATGTGGATCCACTTGGCTAACTGCAGGACAGAGCACAAGGTCGTGTGCTGTTATTCACCACCATCGCTACCCGGGCGACCGCCAAGTAGGTCTGAGCGAATGTCAACTGTCGAGCCACTGGTAGTGCCATCATCTCGGTCCTCTCTGAGCCACACTGTCCGCTGCGGGAACGGAATCTCAATCCCGTATTCGTCGAAAGCCCTCTTGAGGCGGGCACGCAACAGACGCCCTGTGGCCCACTGCTCGCCTGGCTCGGTCTTGACGGCCAGGCGGATGGAGATGGCGTCGGCTCCGAAGCCCTGCACGCCCCAGATCTCGGGCTCTTCCAGAATTGTGGCTGACTCCTGTTTCTCATGCCAGATCTCGTCAGCTACGTTCTTGATGACACTGGCTGCCAGGTCTATATCGGTGTCGTAGGCCACGTCCACGTCCAGGACAGTTCGTGCCCAGAGTTGTGAAGAGTTTCCAACTCGCCGGATCTCGCCATTCGGGATCACCCAAACCACGCCCTCAACATCACGCAAAATCGTCGTCCTCAAACTCACGCGCTCAACAGTGCCTGATGCCGCCCCCACGTCCACGTAGTCACCAACCCCATACTGGTCCTCAACAACGATGAAGATGCCGGCAATAAAGTCGGCCACCAATGACTGTGCTCCGAAACCAATTGCTAGACCTACGATGCCGGCACCTGCGATGAGGGGTGCCAGGTCGAAGCCAATCTCCCCAAGTGCCAGCATTATTGCCATGAGGTAGACGACGGCTCCGGTAATGCTTCGAAGCACGGCTCCCAAGGTGAGTGCCCTCTGTCGTGACCGTTCGGCCTGTTCATGGATCCTCCGCAGCTTGCCTCGGGCCCGCCTGCCCAGGCGGGTCACCATGGCGTCAGACTCTGCCTCGTCCTCTTCTTCAGTGCGAGAGGCGACCAGGCGTTCGACTAAACGGTCGATCGTCCGCTTGACCAAACGGTTCATGAAAACTGCACCGACCAGGATGATGGCAATCTTGAGCGGACGCTCCACGAGCCATCCCGTGATCTCGGACACCGCTCCGTTGCCCGTGATGTCCCAGACTGTCTCACAGATAAACCCGGGGCTGTCCCCACAGGCGTCCGTCAGGCCCGGCGAAGCAGCCTGGGCCAATAGTTCAGTTGCCATTACCGTCACCTCCAGCCCGGGACGGTAGCCCACCAACCGGCCATCAGCTCATACCTGCATCACGCGAAGCAGTAGGAAACCCCCCGGAAACGTCTTCAGGCCACCAAGGTCACTAGAGCCCAAACAGATACAGCCGAACCAAGGACTATGTAGATGAGGCTCCGCCAGAGTGGCGGCCTCTCTAGGTCAGCGGTGGCTTGACAGCTCGGAGAACGCTCAACGGGTGGCTTGATGAGCGCAGCCAAGTTGCCCACAGCCATAGCCCCACCCAAAGCCAGCAACAACCAAGCCAGAAGATCCTCACCCAGGAACACCGGTTCACTCAGCCCAGTCGGGCCATGTTCGCAAACCGGGTGTAATGAGGCAGGAAGGCTAGGCGCACGGTGCCGGTCGGGCCATTACGATGCTTGGCCACAATTATCTCAGCTGTGCCCATGTCAGGGCTCTCCGGGTTATAGACCTCATCGCGGTAGATGAAGACCACCACGTCGGCGTCCTGCTCGATGGAACCGGACTCCCTAAGGTCGGCAAGCATGGGACGCTTGTCCTGCCTCGACTCCAGCCCACGTGATAGCTGAGAAAGGCCCACGACGGGGGTTTCAAGCTCCCTGGCCAGGATCTTGAGGCCACGACTGATCTCGGATACCTCGATTTGGCGGCTCTCGGCTGTCGACCTACCGGTCATGAGCTGTAGGTAGTCAACGACTATGACTCCCAACTTTCCGACACGGCTCTTAAGGCGTCGAGCCTTGGCCCTGATCTCCATGACGGAAATATTCGGGTTGTCATCGATCCAAATCGGAGCTTCAGCCAACTTTCCGAGGCCGTGATTGATTCGCGACCAGTCATCTTCGGTGAGTTGGCCGTTTCGAATGTGTTTGGAGTCAACTCGGGCCTCAGCACAAAGAATTCGTTGGCTCAACTCAAGTTGGCTCATCTCTAATGAGAAAAGCAGAACTGGCAGGTCGGACTCAACTCCGATGTGTGCTGCCAGACCGAGGGCGAATGACGTCTTTCCCATTGCCGGACGCCCGCCCACGATGACAAGCGAGTTGTCCTGGAGGCCGGCGAGAAGTTCATCAAAATCCTGGTAACCGGTTTCGGTTCCCGTGATAGTGGCACCCTTCTCGAAGAGGATCTCAAGACGGTCCAAGTTGGCGTCGAGCAGTTCACGGATGACCGACATCGAATCGGTAACCCGTCCCTGGCCAACCTGAAACACCAAGCTCTCAGCCTCATCCACTGCCTTAACGACATCGTCGGGTCGGCCATAGCCAATCTCAGCGATCTCGTTGGCTGCTCCAATCAGACCTCTGAGGGTTGCATGCTCGTGGATAATCCTGGCGTACTTGGATGCACTCGATGTTGCCGGCGTGGAAGCTTGGAGTTCCAACAAGAGCCCGGTGCCACCAAGGCTCGCCAACAGGTCGGCCCGGCTAAGGGCCTCTGCCACGGTTATCGGATCAACAGGCTCACCAGCCGAATAGAGCCCACAGATAGCATCGAATACATGGGCATGTGAAGGCTTGTAGAAATGCTCCGCCGAAACGACTTCAAGTGCATCGGCGATGGCGTCACGGGATAGGAGCATTGCTCCAAGAAGGGATGCCTCGGCCTCGATATTCTGGGGTGGAACGCGAACCGACGACCGACTGCTGCCTGTCGAATCGGGGCGCCGCCTTGATGAGTTGGATGATCCAGCACTGGGCACCGAGCCATCAGATGTGTCCAGGTCGTCGGGTGGTTCGTCGACAAGAGGTGGGGAATCGGTATCGCGAAGGTGGGAATCCCCGTGAAGAGGACCTTCTGGACCATTGACACCATCCGTCGTACTGTCGGACGCGTTCACCCCGGCGTCCCCTTCCATGAAGCACCCATCGTGATCCAGTGTGCCCGGCAGTTCCTGTGAGTCGCTAGGGGAAAACCGGTTGAAAACGGGGGAAAACCGAACGTCTCTCGGGGGATCATCCTGTGGAACACAGCAACCATCTGGGGACAACTGCCGTAGCTCACGGGCTCAATCGGCAGGCTCTACCTCGACACCCACTGACACCGCCACTTCGGGGTGGACTTGGATGGTGAACTGGTGGAGGCCAACGTCTTTCACCGTCTCACCCAGCACATGGCTTCGATCAATCTCGAGCCCGGCCTGTATGGCTAGGGCACCTGCCACCTCAGCAGCTCCAACAGAGCCGAATAGTCGACCCTCGTCGGATGCCTTGGCCGTAATGTGTAGAACCAGGTCGGCAATGCGACCAGCCACGATCTCGGCATCGGCTCGTTCTGCAACGGACTGCATCTCACGCTTGCGTTGCATCGCGTCAGCTTGTGCCGTGATCCCGGCGATTGCCTCAACGGCCAGACCATGGGGTACGAGGTAGTTCCGGGCATACCCTCGGGCAACTTCGACTATGTCTCCGGTGCGACCGAGACCGTCAACGTCACTACGCAAAAGGACCTTCACTGGTCACCCCCCGTAGGAATTGGTTCCGGTGTTTCGAATGAGCCGTCGTCGTCAACAGGCATGACGAACTCAGCAACTTCTTCGACTGCTCCCTGGTCTGAGGCATCAATCTCGGAACCATCGCCTGAGGGTCCGGGTGGTGGTGCCGTAGGACGCGGTGGTGGGCCATCGGCCCTAGGGGCACGGTCATCGCTCCTGCGTTCACGGCGCTGGGTCGTTACCCGGTTTGTATAGGGAATAAGCGCCATTTCACGAGCGTTCTTGACGGCCCGTGCAACATGCCGCTGCTGACCGGCATCATTGCCACTGATTCGTCGAGCCTTAATCTTTGCCCGCTCGGATACAAACTTGCGCAGTAGTTCGGTGTCCTTGTAGTCGACGTAGTCAACCTTGGCGATCGTCAGTGCGCTGATCTTCTTCTTACCGCGACGCGTGACCTTCTTAGGACTGGTCCGACGTGAGTTCGATTTACGCCCCATCAGAAGGGCTCCTCATCGGTCGGAAAGTTGGGGACCGGATTGGCACCTCGACCAGACCCCTGGCTTCCACTAGAAGGAGTTGGTCCGCCACCCTCACCCTTGAACTCAGTTCGGGTCACGTCTGCAGTTGCCCAGCGGAGGCTGGGAGCCACCTCGTCGGCAATTACTTCAACCTTTGAGCGGCGCTCACCGCTGTCATTCTCCCAGGATTGCTGATCCAAGCGGCCGTAGACCACTACGCGGTTTCCCTTACCGAGCGACTCGGCCACATTTTCGGCCAAGTCGCGCCAGCAGGTGACGTCGAAGAAAGAGACCGACTCCTCACCATCACGGTTTTTCCGATTCCATGCAAGACCGAAGTTGGCGACGGCGGTTCCGGCCGGGGTGAACCGCAGCTCAGGATCGCGCGTTATGTTTCCGACCAAGGTGACTGTGTTGTCAAATGCCATGTGTCTATTCCTTTCTCAGTCGGCGTTTGCCGACTCAACCTCGCCGATGAGACCACGCTTGGTGGCCTCACTATCGGGGAGGCGCATGATCTTGTGACGAACCACCTCATTGCGGTCCGCAAGTCGGAGAATTCGATCGGTGGAAGCTAGGTCGTTTGCCTCGGTCACAACCTCGAGAACGACGTAGAAACCCTCCCACTTGTGATCGATCTGGTAGGCGAAGCGGCGGCGACCCCACGGCTCGGTATCGAGCACGGTTGCGACGCGGCCATTCTCGGCCTCAATGTTCTTGGTGACCCGGGACTGCCAAGCCGAAACAGCTTCCTCGTCAAGGTCACCGTTGTAGATAATCATCAGTTCGTAAACCCGCATTGCAGGTGCTCACCTCCTATGGACAGGGGCCTCGATCGGCCCGGGGCCCTGTAAAGGGCAGGGGTACTGGTTGTCAAGCTTCTTAGAGAGAAGCGGTCAAAGGCTACCGGTCGAGGCGTTGGATCCACGCCGTCATGCTCTCAAGGGGGTGTGACAGTGTCCCGATTGGATGAATCGGGACACGGGATCTGATACGACCTCACTACTCAAGTGCTGCTGTACAGACCTAGTGCCTCGAAGTCCTCGTCGCTAAGCCGATAACTCTCCCCAACTGAGGGGAATGAACCGGACCGCACGTCAGCGGCAAACCGGGTGAGCGCTTCAACCCCTTCAGAGTGCAAATCCGCATAGCGGCGAACGAACTTGGGTCTGATGTTTTGCTCAATGCCGAGCACATCGTGGAATACCAGAACTTGGCCATCACAGTCAGGCCCGGCACCAATCCCGATCGTGGGAACATCTACCGACCCAGTGACCATCGCCGCAACCTGGTCCGGTACCCCTTCAAGAACCATCGCAAAGCAGCCAGCATGGGCAAGTGCCTTTGCCGCTGCCACCAGATCGAGTGCCGCCGGTGCAGACCTGCCCTGGACTCGAAAGCCTCCCATCAAATTTACTGACTGGGGAGTAAGGCCTATATGACCCATCACGGGAATCTCAGCAGCAACTAGGGCCTCGACCATCGGAAGTCGACGACGACCGCCCTCTAACTTCACTGCTCCGGCGCCAGCACGGATGAGGGTTGCCGCATTGTGAAGAGTGTCTTCGACAGAGACATGGAAGCTCATCCAAGGCATGTCCGCGACGACCAGGGCTGAGGGCCTAGCACGCGATACCGCCGCCGTGTGGTGAGCGATATCGTCTACCGTCACCTGAAGGGTGTCCTCGAATCCCAAAACGACCATTGCCACCGAATCACCAACCAGGATCAGATCGGCACCCGCTTCATCAACCATGTGAGCACCGGGTGCGTCATATGCGGTGACCATCACGAGCGGGTCAGCGCCATCAGCAACCTTGCACGCACGAATGCTCGGAACCGTCAACTTCTGCACCATGATCGGTCTCCTTCCCGTCCGGTGCCATTCGGCTACCGGCGGTACGGGCAGGCTAACAGTGGTTAGCGCCTAAGAAAGACCCCGGCCCATCGATGTGATCCTCACCAAGTGATTCCACCCACAACCTGTGCACACCTCAACGACGTAGGCGGAGAGGTCACCACGACGCTCATCTAATCTCGCCAGTTCTCCAGGTGTGGAAATACAGCGCCCATGGGATGGCAACCTCGGCCCAAACACGTAGGTGACATGGGCCATCCTGTATTCCTCGCAAATAGGACAGGCCTCCATGACCGGTGTACCGCACTCGACAGCGTTGCGGCGCAGCATCGGCTGCGCATCACAAACCAACTCGGTCCCAAGGTTCCCGGATCGCCATGCGTTAACTGTCGTCTGTCGAGCCAACCGGTAGTCGATATCGGCCGGCCTACGGACAGGGAGCAGTCCCTGTCGCATTTGACCCGATTGGCCTGTCTGTCCGGCTGTCATCGTCCCACTGTAGGACAGGTCTGGACTGTGGTCATGAAGAGTGGCCGATCCGGGTAATAGGGCCAGGTCAGAAGCGCTCATTCCACCAGGCTGACAGCCGTTTCGCTGACTCATCCGGACCTAGACGGCCCTCACTGAGCCGGAGCTCTCCTAGCCATGCCAGAGCCTCGCCGACTTCGATTCCTGGCGACAGGCACAGCAAGTCCATAACTGCGGCACCGTCCAGTGCAGGACCCAAATCGTCGAGTTCTCCAGCATCGCTGAGTCGATCCACGGCGACGGTAAGAGCTCCGTCATCTAGGCCAAGGGAGGTGACCAGGCGCATCGCCGAATCCAGCATGTTGCCTGCTCGCGATGCCAGACGGCGCACCTTCTCATCGGACCACCTTGTGTCGTCAGCACTTACAACGTCGTTGATTGTTTGTGCCAAACTCATCAAGTCAGCTATATCGCGCCCAGACATCCGCAGCCCCACGGCCATCTCTTGCAGGCCTGCAACACCTACAACAGGACTAAATACCACTAGGCGCAACAGGGGCTCAGCCGGGGCTCTAACCATCTGATCGAAGACTCCGGAGAGAACGCGGCGGCCGAGGCCCGCCACCTTGGGAAACACGTACCTGACAAGACCAGCTTCGACCAACACCACCAATCCGGGTCCGGGATCTGGAAGGGATAGCAGCCGGAACAGTTCAACGCACTTCCGCTCAGCTGACACGATTTCCATCCGGTCAGCAAGACTCGTTACTGCATCCAATAGACCGGGAGCAGGGGTAAAGCCATAACCGGCTATAAAGCGTGCGGCCCGCATCATCCGGAGTGGATCGTCGGTGAACGAAATTTCTGGATCCAGCGGCGTCCTCAACAACCCGGCATCTAGATCCAAGCGACCACCGTGAGGATCATGGAGAACTCCGTCAACGACATCCACGGCCATGGCGTTAACTGTGAAGTCACGCCTGCTCAGATCCTCGACCAGATCAGTCGAATAGGAAACGCCTGGCTTTCGGGAGTCTGATGTGTAGACCTCAGCACGGTGGGTCGTTATCTCGATTGTGTGTCCGGCCAATCTGACTCCGATGGTCCCGAACCGCTCACCCTGTAGCCACACAGCATCTACGATTCCGTCCACCAGCACCCTCGTTTGTGCAGGTGTGGCATCGGTGGTCAGGTCCAGATCAGGAGTGTCGACTTGTCGACCCATCAGCCCATCTCGAACCACACCACCAACCAGGTAGAGACGGTGGCCTGCTCTGTCGAACCGGTCAGCAAGCGGGGCGACCACCCTACGTTGACCGTCAAATGAGTCGCTCATCTGTTGACCCCGTGGATCCGTGCCGCCTCATCGACCACGTCGCTGCCAGGGCCCGCTCCGCTGGATGGTTCGGGCCTGTGGTCAACCCCAACGACTGCAGCCAAGGCTGCACCGACCGAATCGGAAAGGGCACCTAGGTCATAGCCCCCCTCGAGAAACAGGATGCAGCGTCTGGGTGGTACAAGCCTCACGATTCGCGCGCTCATGTCAGCAAAGTCGCCGGACGTCAGACCCAGATTTGAAAGAGGATCCAATCTGTGCCCGTCGAAACCGGCAGAAACCAACAACCAGTCCGGATCAAACCTCTCAATCACTGGAATGACAGTGGCATCAAGGGCGTAACGATAGGTATCACCGGCGGAACCGACCGGTAGCGGCAAATTGAGTGTGGTGCCCTTCCCCTCCCCTTCGCCGATCTCGTCGATTCTGCCAGTTCCCGGGTATAGGGGCCACTGGTGGATCGAAACGAACATGACTCGATTGTCGTCATAAAAGATGTCCTGTGTTCCGTTGCCATGGTGGGCGTCGATGTCCACCACCGCCACCCGCTCACCAGTTGCAACCAAGGCAGCCGCCGTCACCGCCAAGTTGTTTACGAGGCAGAATCCCATCGAGGTAGCTGATGTGGCGTGGTGGCCAGGTGGCCGTACAGCACAGAAGGCGACGTCGGCCTCGGCTTCTCTGAGAGCAGTTGCCGCCACTAGGCCTGCTCCCGATGCCAGGCGTGCAGCCTCCCATGATCCCGCACCCATGTAGGTGTCGATATCCACCTGTCCGCCACCAACGGCGTGAAGCTTCTCTAACTTCTCCAGTTGTGCTGGTGAATGACAGCGCAACAGGTCGGCATCGGTAGAGGGAGTTGGCTCACGCCCGATGATCGCATCGGCCACGCCAGCTGCCTCCATTCCCGACCAGACGGCCTGAAGCCGTGCGGGACACTCGGGGTGGCTCCGCTCCCTTCGATGATCCAGGAACCGTTCGTCTGTCACCATCAGCACGGTCACGCGCCGAGCGTAACCGTCCAGTCCGGGTCAGAGGAGTGGGGCCTCCCATTCGGCATCAACAGTAGGTAGACGGGAAGGCTGCATGGGTTAGGGAGCCGTAGGGTGGGTTGATTATCGACAACACACCAGAAATGTCGTCCGCTATACCGATTCGAACCGTGTCCACCACACACAGTGGCGCACGTTTCCGATATGGCCCGTGGCGCGGATCAACTTCGATAGCCCAAGTCATTTCCATCGGTGGGGGCATTGTCGACCATGGCGCTGTTGGGGAGATATCAGACCTATTGCTGAACCTAGGTTTTCACGAAATCCTGACGGCGGCACTCGGGCCTAGTGAACAGACGCCTTTCTTGGAGGCCGGATACCGAACACATGAGCCCCTTCACCTCCTCGAGTTGGACCTGAGACCTGAGATAGTTAGCCAATCGAGCCACCGCACCAGAAGGATGAGACAACAAGACGTTGCTCTTAGTCTCGCAATCGACGTTGCTTCATTCACAAGCTTCTGGCAATTCGACGCTGCTTCTCTCGGAGAAGCTTTCTCGGCCACCCCGACCAGCCGCAGACGGGTGGTTCGATCCGGTAAAGCGGTTCTCGGCTACGCGGTGACAGGTCGCTCTGACCAAACGGGTTTCATCCAGCGACTCGCAGTAGATCCCGATGCCAGGAGAATCGGTGTCGGTAGCTCGCTCATTGCAGACGGGCTCAGTTGGCTGTATTCCAAGGGCGCTAGGAGTGCCCTCGTCAACACCCAGCCAGACAACGAAGCAGCCCTATCCCTGTACGAACAGTTTGGGTTCGTTGAGCACCCTGGCGGACTTGCAGTGCTCCGTCTAGAGGGTTCACCCCCGCGACTACGCTGCGACCCTAACGAGGAGACATCATGACCGTCAGAATTATTACCGACAGTGCCTGTGACCTCAGCAACGAAGAGATCTCGTCGCTCGGAATCGACGTTGTTCCCCTAAGTATCCGCTTCGGTGAACAACAGTTCCTTGATCGAGACGAGTTGAGTGTCGAGGACTTCTATACCCGGATGGCAGCCAGTGACGATCTGCCGCAGACCGCAGCGCCCGCACCAGGCGCGTTCGAAACCATGTTCAGGAGACGACTTGAGGAGGGTGCTGACTCCATCGTGTGCATAAACCTGTCGGCGGGCCTCTCAGCGACCTTGCAGTCTGCCGAAACCGGAGCACGAGACCTGGGCGCTGACATCCGTCTCGTGGACAGTAGATCCGTCACGGGTGGCCTTGGCACAATGGTGCTCAAGGCAGCTCAAGCGGCCATCGACGGAGCCTCGGCAGACGAGGTAGTGGCCCTAGTTGAAGACCTCAGGAACCGCACACGCGTCTACGGGGCCATCGACACGCTGGACAACCTCAAGAAAGGTGGTCGAATCGGCAATGCACAGGCGCTCATGGGAAGTGTTCTTTCAATCAAGCCCCTCCTAGACATCAGTTCCGGGGTTGTCGAGGAGGCTGGAAGGCAGCGAACCCGCAGGAAATCTCTGGCCTGGCTCAGAGACAAGGCCGCAGAACACGGTGACGCCATCTCGAATCTTTCGGTCCTGCACGCACAGGCTGCCGACATCGATGTCCTTCTAGAGATGCTGGCCACAGTGGTCGATCCAGCAAGCACGAGGGTTGGTGTTATTGGTCCCGTGGTTGCAAGCCACGGTGGCCCCGGAGTCGTGGGAATGTGTTTCACACTCGAAAGTTGATTCCCCCCGGCACCATCATCGGTCGCCGGTACCGACTCGGGAACCAGGTTTCTGACACCTCCTGTGCCGAGGTCTGGCGCGGCTACGACAAGGTCCTTCAACGTTCGGTAGCAATTAAATTGATCCGCTCCGGCGACGTTCCCACGGGAGCAGGTCGCCTGGCGATAACGGGTGCGGTAGCTGTATACGACACACTCACCTACGAGGGTCTCGCCGTGGTTGTGTCGGAGTGGGTAGATGCCTGGCCACTTGACCGGATACTGGAACAAGGAATCACCCTGCGAGTCGATCACGTCATCGACATTGTTGATGGCGTAGCCAAGATTCTTTCCGATGCACACGAACTTGGTGTTCCCCATGGTTCAGTGAAGTCATCCAACATCCTTCTCACAGACAACGGAGCGGTCCACCTCACCGACTTTCGGGGACGAGCCGATGGATCTGGATCACTGGATGCGACACCTGATATCGCTGGGCTTGGGGTCGTCCTTGCCGAACTTCTTTCCCGCTGCCGACGCGACTTGATTCCTCCCCATTTGACCCAGTTCACGAGTCTTCAATTGTCAACGGATTTCTCGGGACTCCCCAGCCTCCTAGAATTCAGGCTTTCTCTCAAACCCATAGGAGCGACAGGCACTGACTGCCACACAAGTCGTTGGCTCATTGCACTCGCTGCCCTGATTGCCACCATCGCTGTCGCTTCGGCAGCTTCGAGAATCCTCTACGGGGGTGAGTCGACGCCAGAGGGATCAGCAGTAACGGAAACTAGAGGCTGAGCTACGGGGCCTGGGGAATCTTGTCATGGATCGCCTACACCGGACCCGCTGTAGGCTCGACCTATGCCCAAACCGACCGATGCCGGACAGGAATCTGGGCCGTCAGAAGAAGACCGCGACTGGGCGACCACTGCTACGGATAGGGCCATGGAGGTCGTTGCCCGAATCAGGTCCGCGACCACGCAACCAGTACTCACCGCCACCCGTGGAATCATCTACGGATTGCTTGCCAGTATCTGTCTCGTAGCGGTCCTAGTTTTCCTCCTGCTCGGGATATTTCGCCTGCTGGACGTGGTCATCCCTGGTGAAAGTTGGTCAGCCCATCTGGTATTCGGATCCGCTATGTGCCTTGTTGGCTGCCTGTTGTGGTCGCGGCGAAACACTGGCCCTCAAAGTGGCTGAATCAGTCAACTGATCATGAACCCAACTAGAGATTCCATGTCCGTTCCCTCCCATCGAATTGTCATTATTGGCTCCGGGCCCGCCGGTCTGACTGCTGCCATCTATGCCGCTAGGGCTGACCTAGAACCACTGGTGATCGAGGGGGAACCTTCATCAACGAGCGACCAGCCGGGCGGCCAGTTGATGCTCACCACCGAGGTAGAGAACTTCCCTGGCTTTCCCGATGGTGTCAGCGGTCCCCAACTCATGGCTGACATGCGTGCCCAAGCGATCCGGTTCGGTGCCGATGTCGTGAGCCAGAAGGCCAGCCGAGTTGACCTTTCCAGTAGGCCTTTCGGGGTGTGGATCGACGATCCAGAATCACCTACACCTACCCACATGGCGGACTCTCTGATTATCTCCACTGGAGCACAGTCGGTGATGCTTGGTCTTGAGGCCGAACAACGGCTCATTGGGCACGGTCTTTCCACCTGCGCAACGTGTGACGGATTCTTCTTCAGGGACCAGGAGATAGCTGTCGTCGGCGGTGGTGACTCGGCAATCGAGGAGGCGTCTTTCCTTACCAAGTTTGCCAACAAGGTGACCGTCATCCACCGCCGCGATGAACTGCGCGCTTCTAAGATTATGCAACAGCGGGCATTTGACAATCCGAAGATCGAGTTCGCATGGAACACGGTTGTCGACAACATCCTGGGTGAGTCCGTGGTGACCGGGCTGCGGCTTCGGGACACCATTACCAATGAGATCCGTGAGTTGCCGGTTACTGGCATCTTCGTGGCCATTGGCCATAAGCCGAACTCAGGACTTTTCTCAGGCCAACTAGACGTGGACGAGAACGGCTACCTGATTACAGAAGCCGACCGATCCACAACAAGTATCGACGGTGTCTTTGCCTGTGGCGACATCCAGGACCACAGATACAGGCAAGCAATTACAGCCGCCGCATCGGGTTGTATGGCAGCCATCGATGCCGAACGTTGGCTGGAGAGCTTGCACTAGTAGCAGCACCACCGACAAGGTGCCGACCTCGGTACAAAGTTGGATGCCAAACTGCAAGCCGATCTGGCTTCTGATCAGATAGAACACAGTCAATAAGAGAAACTGGGAGAGACGAGACACCACAATGGCAGGCTCAATCACGAACTTGACAGACAGCACGTTCGACGAACAGATCGGCTCGGCCAATGGTCCGGTGCTGGTCGACTTCTGGGCCGAATGGTGCGGTCCATGCAAGACGATCGCACCGGTCCTCGAAGAGATCGCCGACGAACAAGCGGACTCTCTCAGTGTGGCCAAAGTAAACGTCGACGACGCTCCAGGCTTAGCCCAGCGCTTTGGTGTAATGAGTATTCCAACCCTGATTCTCTTCGACGGAGGTGAGCCTGCCAAACGCTTGGTCGGTGCAAAGGGCAAACCCCAGTTGCTCAAAGAGTTGGCTGAGTACATCTAGGCCAGCATTTCTTCCGACACCATCCTCTATCTGGATTCTGATGGCTGAGCCAACACCACCAGGCCCTGGCTGGAGTGGCGATATAGTTCGCGACCTGCACAGACGACTCGACGCTGTGTCATTTCCGGTCACTGGCCCAGAGGTATCTGAGGGAATCTTCGGAGAGTGCACCACGGCCAGCCTCAAACGCTTCCAGGCCGAGCGGGGTCTAAACGAAAACGGTCTTCTAGACAAGACCACGTCAGCCGCTCTGGTTGAGGCCGGCTACCACCTTGGCGATCGACACCTATACCTCCACACACCCATGTTGCATGGTGACGACATAGCTGACCTCCAACTGAGGCTGGGGAGTCTTGGATTCGATGCGGGCAGAATTGACGGAATCTTCGGACCTGATACGACAAGAGCACTTCTCGACTTCCAACGCAACACGGGCTTGGTTCCAGATGGAATCTGTGGACCGTCAACGATCAGGGAGCTGAGGAACTTGGGTATTCGTTCGACCGGATTAGCACCGGTTGCACAGGTGCGTGAGTTGGAGAAACTTAGAAGTAGTGGACCCGAGTTGGCTGACCGCCGCCTAGTGATCGGACAGTTCGGTAGTTCGGCCGTCCTGACAGCGGCTCTCGCTCGATCACTGCGGGCCCGAGGGGCAGATGTTGTAGCCCTTGACCACCCCGACGACCTAACCCAAGCGGATACGGCCAACCAGTTCAATGCCGAGATGTACCTAGGTCTAACAATCGAGAACAATCCCAGGTGCAGAGTCGCCTATTTTGAAACTTCTGGATTCCGCAGCGAGGGGGGCTTGCGGCTTGCACATCGGTGTGCCACGGCACTTACTACTGCCGGACTGGGTGTGGACCCCGTGCAGGGAATGCGTCTTCCGATCCTTAGGGGTACCCGAATGCCAGCAATTCTGTGCTCACTGGCACCACCTAGTGCGGTTGTCCAAGCCACAGCAGAATTGGCGCAAATGCTCTCTGACGCCGTCGGCTCGTGGGTCGCTGATCCGGTTGCTGATCCGACTTGATTATCTGATCACTTTGCTCTGCCCACTGATAGCAGCGCTAGAGCGATCGCCAGAGTCAGGCGTTGAGGAGGTTAAATATCCGATCCAGATCGTCTCTGTCCGCGAACGCAACCATGATTTTCCCGCGACGTCCACGGGTTGTAACCCTAACTGTTGTATCCAGTCGGGTGGAGAGTAGGCGTTCAACCTCGAGCAGGCCGGCGTCGCGATTCAATTCTGGCATTGCTGTGATCACAGGAGTGTTAACCGGTTGGTCAAGATCCCTGACTAGGTCCTCGGTCTGCCTCACCGAGAGACCCTCGTCCCTTATTCGATCGGCAACTGTCTCTTGAACCTGTCGATCGTTGAGACCTGCCAGAGCCCGGCCATGTCCTGCCGAAAGTATGTCGTCACGCAGCATGCCTTGGATGCTGTCTGGAAGCCCCAGCAGTCGAAGGGAATTAGCGACCGCAGGCCTACTCCTTCCTACCCTCTCAGCCACCTCCTGCTGGGTCATCTCGAACTCGTCTGTCAGCCGGTGGTACGCCTGAGCCTCCTCGAGCGGGTTGAGGTCATCGCGATGGAGGTTCTCGATCACAGCATGTTCAAGTGCGGTTCTGTCATCGGTGGTACGGACTATCGCTGGGATCGTGGCGAGACCGACTTGACGTGCAGCACGCCAGCGACGCTCTCCTGCCACAATTTCGTAGCCATCTCGGCTCTGGCGGACCAGGACTGGCTGCAGAACACCTACCGCCTCTACTGACCGAATCAGCTCATCCAAGCGCTCATCATCAAAGTCGGTTCTGGGCTGGAGTCTGTTCGGAGAGAGGCTTTCGACTGGAATGTCAATATAACGAGAATAAGTCTCATTATTTTTTAAAGTATTCTCCCCTACCAGTTCGATTGGAACCGCACTGGATTCCGGTATCAGGTCGTCCAGCCCCCTACCAAGTCCTGTTGGACGGCTCATGTGGCTACCTCCATTGCAAGCTGTCTATATGCCAGTGCTCCCTTTGATGTTGGGTCAAAGACGGTGATCGGCTGACCGAAGGACGGTGCCTCTGAGAGGCGGATGGACCTAGGAATCACCTGCCGGCAAACTCGGTCACCGAAGTAGGACCTGACCTCCTCTGCAACCTGCTCAGAAAGATTTGTGCGGGCGTCAAACATCACCAGGACAATCGTGGAGACTTTCAAGTCGGGGTTCAGGTTCGCTCTCACCAGATCTACGTTTCCAACCAACTGCCCAAGCCCCTCAAGCGCGAAGTACTCGCACTGGATAGGAACAAGCACCTCATCGGCTGCCACAAGAGCATTCACCGTTAGGAGTCCCAAAGCAGGAGGGCAGTCCACCAGTATCCAGTCGTAGTCGAAAACGATCGGTTCAAGCGCTTTCTGTAATCGGTTTTCACGACTGAAAGCCGTCACCAGTTCGATCTCGGCGCCTGCCAGAGCGAGGCTGGAGGGAACGAGGGAGAGACCGGTCACATCCAGTTTCTGCACAACGGAGGCCAGTGGAACCTGACCCAAAAGGACGTCATAGACCGAGGTCTCGACGTCGCGGCTTGAAACGCCCAGTCCCGTCGTTGCGTTTGACTGGGGGTCTAGGTCAATGAGAAGAACCCTGGAACCCTGTTCTGAAAGGGCAGCACCCAAGTTGATGGTAGTTGTGGTCTTGCCCACTCCCCCTTTTTGGTTTGCAACCGCCACAACCCGCGCCGGGTGATTCTCAGATTCCATTGGCCGGATACTGCTCTCATGCCCCGGTGATTGCAAGGACCCTTCCGAATCTTACGTTCACCATCTTCATCCAGTGGTCATTCCGGACCATTGAGTTAACTGTTCCACGTGAAACAACTGCGCCTAGATGACAGACAAACGGCTCAAAACAGGGGTTTCGTAGCTTGCCGGTTGTTTCTCCTCGGATAACGCTCCGGACAAGAGCCACCCGACATGAATGCTCTATAACCCGCTGACTTTGTGTGCCAAGAACCCTCATCTGCCAGGTTTAACTCATCAAGAAGCTCAAGGGGCCATCTTGACTCATCTCCTGGTGGCTCACTCACCACCAGCCTCCCACCCTCTGACAGAAGAGGTGCACCGCACTCCAGGGTTGCTGCCGGAGATCCGAAACCACGCGCTGTTACAAGGGTTGCCACACCTCGCAAAGGCCCCCTAGCAACGTCCACAACGTCTCCACATACGACCTCTACTCGGTCAGAAAGACCTAGTTCCCCGACTGCCCAGCGCAGAAAGGTGCAACGTCTGGCCGCGCGCTCGACAAGCGCCCAGTTGCCGCTAGTAGCTCCCGCAAGCACTAGGCCGGGGAGGCCACCTCCTGACCCAATATCTATTCCTACCTCGCCATCGTCGAGCCTGATCGGCTGTTGGTCAACCCCTCGACGTAGAAAGCCAGTGCTGTGTTCCACCCCGCTGACAGCAGCCCTCGGGGTCACAAACCCTTCGGCTGATGCTGCCTCAAGAACGTCGTGGACATTCCCAGTCAAGGCATCAATCGGCCTCGTCGACCAGGATCACCACTCTACGAGAAGTGTCGCTACCCTCCGAAGCCGTGGTAACACCGTCGATTTCACCTACAACGTCGTGAACGAGCTTGCGGTCAGCTGCTGCCATCGGCTCTAAGGCACGCGCCTGACCGTCTGCCAGCACAGCCTCTACCTGTGTCCTTGCAAAATCCTCTAGGAAGGACCGTCGCCGCTCCCGGTATCCCCCGATATCAACAACCAGGGATCCGGCGGCAGACCCTTGCGACATCCGCTGGATGATTGTTCGTGAAAGTTCGGTGACTGCACGGACAGTTTCACCACCCTGGCCTATGGCAAGTCCCAGGTTAAGCCCATGGGCCTCCACTGTCAGCCTGTCTTCGTCGATTGTGCTTGCAACTCGAGCCTCAAGACCCATCTTGTCGAGAAGTCCCTGAAGAAAGCCCTCTGTGATTTCAGCCTGAGTCTGCAGGTCCATCTTTTCCACTTCTTCCTTCTCCTCACGGTTTCCACGACCATTTCCGGTCTTGGTCTTCTCTGTAGACGGGATCTTGCCACCCTTGCCCCTATTTGATCCACCTGGCGTGTTCTTTTCTACCGAACGATCGTCTGACCTACGACTGCGCCGCTTGGCTGATCCACCCTTTTCAGAATCTCCATCAGATCCACCAGACTTGTTGCCGTCGTTGTGCGAACTATTGTTTCTAGAGCTCTTTTTACGCTCTGACCTGCCCTTTTCATTTCCTGGCCGGTTGTCCCTACCGCGTGATCCTTCCCCTCTCCTCTTACGGTCCCGTCGCTCGGTCTTAGAACGCGGGCTAACCGGCCGGACTCTGGCACGCATCCGGGCTTCAGTTCGCTTGAGGCCCAACATCCGGCTGGTTGCCTCTGCAAGCACCTCGTATTCAAGTTCATCCTCCGCGACTCCAAGACGATCTAAAGCTCTTTCCTTCGCCTCATCCGTCGTGGTACCGGTTGTCTCGATCCATTCCACTTGTCTATTTCCTCCGCTTTTTCTTGGCCTTGCGAGGACCTGTCGTTCCAGGCGGAGTGGTTCGTCCACCCCCTGAACGGCCGGTCTGCGGCCTCTTGGTCTCTTTGGAATTGCCTGCGCCAGCAGGTTCATTTCTTGCCTTCTTCTTGAAAAGCCCACCGACACCGCCTGCGGTATTACCGGTTGACTCTGTTTGAGAACTGTTCCTATTTTCACCTGCTGTCGTACGCCCACGTTTGGCAATCGAAGAGGACGAACGGCCAGATTTCTGGGGGCGTCCCGAAGAAGTTGTTGCGGGCTTCGGGGTTCCCCCAGAAGGCTTTTTCCCACCCTTTTCAAGCGTCTTTGGCTTTTCAGGTACATCCTTGGCCTCGGGCAACACCACGACCGGTTCCTGATTATTTGACCCATAGAGGCTGCGGGTGATGTAGGACTGTTGACCGATCCGGTAGAGGTTTGAAATGACGAAGTAGAGGACCAGTGCTGCGTCCAGGGTGTAGGAGATGACTGGCAAAAAGAATGGCATCACCTTCATGATCATCTGTTGTTGCGGGTTTACAGGAGAGTCCTTGTTTCTGCCCCGTATTTGCTTTTGTTGAATCCACGAACTGGCAAAAACCATGAGGATTAAGAGAAAGTAGGGGAGAGATTGGACGACCCCTGCTGAAAGCGCACCACTGGCCGATCTCGATAGATCGATGCCCCACGACACCATCTCTGTCTGTTGGCTCAGATCCACAAATAGTTGCGTATCAGCCGCCACATAGTCTGGATAGAAGACCTGAGGGTTGACGGGAGCTCCAGAAAGTGGGTGATCAACAGCCAGTTGGCCGGCCACCCATCCAGCATTCTCACCAATGTCGGAAAGTCGCCGGGTAAGGCCGCGCAATACGTTGTAGAGAACGATGAACACCGGTGCCTGGACAAACAGCGGCAAGCAGCCACCCATTGGGTTAATGCCATTGGCCGTGTAGAAGGCCATCAACTCCTTGTTCATCTTGTCCCGGTCGCCCTTGTTCCGGGTCTGGATCTTCTTCATCTCGGGCTGGAGGTGCTGCATCTTGATCATTGACCGTGTGCCCTTGAGGGTCAGGGGGGTCACAACGACCATGACCACAAGTGTCAGGAGCACGATGGAGAGACCCAGTGATGGCACTAGGTCGTAGAACCAAGCCAACATGGTTGCGATCAGATCAAACATCTACAGGACCCTCCGTTCTTTCGGGCCCACGCTGCCGCTGGCTGGAACTGGATCCCAACCATTTCCCCCCCATGGATGACAACGGGAAAGTCGCCTGAGAGTAAGCCACAGACCTCTTATGGCACCTCGCTGTTCAATGGCGTCAAGGGCATAATTTGAGCATGTCGGTAGGTACCGGCATGGTGTTGGACGCCCATCCGTCAAACGTTGGTAGACCCGAACAAAACCGCGGAGAACTCCAGAAATAGCACCACTAGCAGTGGTTTTACTTTGAATCACTGCGATCATCGAAGGATTTCTGATGAGAACTCACCGATTGCCGCGGTGAGGTGTTGTCGGAGCGCTGAATAGTCACAGTATGCCACTCCCGGAAAAACGCGGATGAGGAAGTCGCCTTTAGGAATTCCCTCCAACTGATTCTCGACTTCGATCATGATGGCACGGAGACGACGTCGGATCCGATTGCGCACAACGGCACCGCCAACAGCACGGCTGATTGCATACGCCACCCTGGGCCCGCCAGTAGCAAGGCCAGACTGGGCAGAATCAAATGCCCTGAACCTGACCTCGAGGGGTCCACGACGAACGGTTCGGCCATCACGACGAAGGGCCAAAAAGTCGTCTCGGTAATGGAGTCTACGGATCAAGCCGACAGTCGGGCTCGGCCCCTCTGGCGCCGGGACTTCACGATCGCCCGGCCTGCCCTGGTTCGCATACGTTTACGAAAACCGTGTTTCCGAGCTCGCTTGCGGACATTTGGCTGATATGTGCGCTTCATGATTTAACTCCTGCATTACACAGCGAGCGTCATCAGGAAGGGGAGCGCCCGGCTGCTGTCGATTTGGTGCCTGATCGCACCCTCAAAAGTCGAGTGCGTAAACAGATCTCGTATGGACCGACAAGTACCGTCGGTTGCGGCAAGTTGACCGGTCAGGTAAGGATCGGTTGCAATGCCGTCCCTGTGAGGCTACGGGGCACTCCGGGCGCATGCCAACCATCAATCGCGTTACCTAACCCCATGAAATGGCCACAAGCGAGTTATCCACATTTTCCACAGGGGTGCCAAGTGGAAAAACTACGTCATCACCCCGTAATGGGCACTGCTTAACTCAAATTATCAACACCTAAGAAATAGGCTCTGAACAGGTAATTCAACTATCAAGATTGACACTTGTGCGAGAGGCCCCCGCGGGTGCTACGTTGCCCCGCCCACTGAAAGAGGGATCTGGATCTACCAAGAACCACCCCGCCCGAAAAAACCGAAATCCACAGAAGAATCCACACCTGTGGAAAACAGACAGGAGTTTGCCTTGGCAAATGCGGCACAGTTGTGGGAATCCTGCGCGACAGCCATCCGAGCCCAGGTATCAGATGTTGTCTGGCAAATGACCTTCAGTTCGGCCAAGCCGATTTCTCTCGAAGACGACACTCTCATTCTGACGGTACCGAGCACTGTCGTGAAGCACCGAATCGAGGGACGCTACGACCGTCTCATCCATGACGCTGTGGCCGAAGTCAGTGACAATCAGTTGAAACTCCTGATCCAAATTGCTGACAGCGAGCCCGAAACATTCCTTGATTCCATAGACGAAACCCTTGTTTCAAGTCGACCTGAAGACATCGCCGAAGCCCTCGATCCGGTCAACATTCCACTTGATGAACTCACCCGTTCGTCCCTCGACTCGTCAACACAGACGATGGCACCTCCGTACCAGAATCGACACACCTTTGAGGATTTCGTTATTGGATCTTCAAACCGGTTTGCACATGCTGCCGCCCAAGCAGTTGCAGAAACGCCTGGTCGCTCCTACAACCCTCTCTTTATCTATGGTGGGGCTGGGCTCGGAAAGACACACCTTCTTCAAGCTGTAGCCACCTACGTCGATGACCATTATCCAAACCACCAAGTCAGATACGTCTCCAGTGAGACGTTCATGAACCGTTTTGTTGAGGCAATCCGCAACAAGACCCTTCCAGAGTTCAAACAGCACTACAGAAATATCGAAGTCCTCTTAGTCGATGACATCCAGTTCATGGAGGGAAAGGAAGGCCTCCAAGAAGAGTTCTTCCACACATTCAATTCAATTCAGCAGGCAGGTGGACAGATTGTTCTCACCAGCGACCGGTCGCCTGATTCCATTCCAACTCTGGAGGAGCGACTTCGAAGTCGATTCAAAATGGGACTGGTGACCCATATCCAGCCCCCAGATATTGAGACAAGGCTTGCAATCCTCCACAAGAAGGCCACCGTTACAACCAACAACGTCCAGGTTCCAGATGAAGTTCTCCTCTTCATAGCTGAGAACATCACGACAAACATTCGTGAACTCGAAGGAGCCTTGACACGTGTTGCTGCCTTCTCCAGTCTCAACGAAGTTCCATGTACACGCGATATGGCGCTGACGGTTCTCGGTGACCTAATTACTAACAGGATCCCCCTGCCGATAACTCCCGACCTGATCCTTTCCAAGACCTCAACCATGTACGGCTTTAGTCACGAAGAACTTATTGGTGGAAGTCGACGACGCCCGCTCGTAACTGCTCGACAAGTGGCCATGTACACATTTAGGGAGCTCACCGACCTTAGTTATCCGGCAATCGCCCGAGAATTCGGTGGAAGGGACCACACCACCGTTATCCACGCCGTTGACAAGATAAGCAAACTTATGTCAGAACGCCGTGAGATCTACGACCAAGTCACTGCTCTTGTATCGGCTATCAAGACGGGCGACTGACATGTTGTCATGGTTGAGTCGGTTTGCGGACAACTTGTGGATCAACAACAAATTAACCACAACAATGAACAAGAGATATCCCAGGTTGGGGATCATGGTGGATTAACCGTGGATCACAATTGTTATTCTCACCAGCCAAAATGGGTAGTAATCCACAATCCACAGTCACTATTACCCCAATTATCTGATCAGATCATCACCAAGTCGAAGGTAGCAAACCTGTGAAGTTCCGTTGTGAACGAGATGTCCTGGATCGTGCCTTCTCGATTGCTGGTCGTGCCATAAGTAATCGGGGGGGTACCCCACCAGTTATGTCCGGTCTCCACATGCATCTTGTCGGTGACAACCTGGCTGTGGTTGGAAGTGATCTGGATCTGACTATCAGGGTCGATTCAAAGGTTGGGGGCGATGAAGATGGCACAGCAGTCCTTCCAGCAAAACTTGGAGCTGACATAGTTCGTTCTCTCGATAGCGGCCAAATCACTTTGACCGTTGACGATGATGGTGCGCGGGTGGTGGCAGGAAGGTCAGACTTCAACCTTCGTGTCATGTCGGCTGATGAGTTCCCCAAATTTGAAGAACCTGCTGGAGATGCCGTGACGCTTGGTAGCGATAGTGTCGCTGCTGCACTTGACCAAGTCGTTAAGGCCGCCAGCGGTGACGATTCCCGTCCAATTCTCACTGGGGTCCTATTGGCTGCTGAGAACGATGGTCTTAGGTTCGTGGCAACGGATTCCTACCGTTTGGCGGTTCGTGATCTTCCAGGAACCTCAATACTTGGTCGCGACCAAACGGTGCTGGTTCCATCAAGGGCACTTGAGGTGACCGGGCGATTGTTAGGTGATGCCGACGAACTCACCATCAGGCTTGCTGAACGTGAAGCATCTTTCATAGTTGATGACGTAACCATTGTTACCCGACTAATAGAAGGGGAATTTCCCAACTACAGAGGGCTAATACCATCTGACCATCCGAATGTGCTGGTTGTGGAAAGAGTGGCACTAATAGAAGCGGTGCGCCGCGTCGGTCTCCTTGCACAAGATTCAAGTCCTGTGCGTCTTGCGATGAGCGGAGATGGGCTCGAGTTGATTGCCATTACACAAGATGTCGGCCAGGCACACGAAACGCTCGACTCTTCCTACGAGGGTAACGACTTGACCGTGGCGTTTAATCCCGGATACCTGCTCGATGGGCTAGAGGTAAGTCCAGGCGAAGAGGTAAGGCTCGAGACGATCGATGCCCTCAAACCAGCAGTGATACGGAGTGTTGATGAAGAAGGATTCCTTTACCTCCTTATGCCGGTCCGCGTCTCCTGACCTCTACCGGGCTGGTTGGGACCGATGCTGGTTCAAAGGCTCTGGCTGAAGGACTTCCGTAACTACGCGTCCGTCGAGTTGTACCTGACTGGTGGCATCACGGCAGTCATCGGTTCAAATGGTCAGGGAAAAACCAACCTTGTCGAGGCAGTTGCCTGGTTGGCTAGAGGGTCTTCGTTTCGTGGGGCCACAACTGATTCCATGGTCAGATCAACCTTTGACCGGGCGGTGATCCGAGCTGAGGTGGTTGACGGTAAGAGAACGACCCTTTTGGAAGCAGAGTTGGTGGTGGGTGGACGTAACCGCCTGCAGGTAAACCACAACAGGGTTCAACGCCAGGGTGACTTCATCGGAAACGTGCGTGCGACGATCTTTGGGCCAGATGATCTGGTTCTAGTTAAGGGAGGCCCAGCAGAGCGACGGAGTTTTCTTGATGACCTATTGGTCGATATCGCACCCTCAAATCATGGTCTCAGGTCAGATTTCGACAGGATCCTTCGTCAGAGAAACAACCTTTTGCGACAAGCGAGCGGAAGGAATTCACCTGAGGTGTCAGCGTCTCTCGACGTGTGGGATTCAAAGCTCTGCCAAGTTGGTGAAGAGTTGGTTGCAAGGCGGGTAGACCTACTCGAAGGTCTTAAGCCGGTAACTGGTGAGTTAGTGAAGTTTCTGAGTGATGGAAGTTCTGAACTACAGATGTTCTACGAACGCGCATGGGCCGAAGAAGGCCTGGAGCAGTCCCTCACACGGGTTCGCACCGACGATATTCGACGAGGAACCACCACCGTGGGTCCACATCGAGATGAGGTGAGGCTCATGGTCGATGGCCTTCCGGCACGCAGCCACGCCTCCCAAGGCGAACAACGCTCGTTGGCAGTTGCACTCAGGTTGGCTGGACACAAGGTTGTCACATCCAACACCGGTAGCAATCCGATAATTCTGCTGGATGATGTGTTTTCAGAGCTTGATCCAATTAGGGCTTCAGCCCTGATCTCACTACTTCCAAAAGCCCAGACCGTTGTGACGACTGCAGGTGATTTGCCTGAGGGTGTGGTTGTAGACAGACGGATTCAGGTTGAGGACGGGGCTGTGGTGTCGAGATGAACTCCGAGTCGGGCCCGACTCCGATCCGAAGGAGCCTTGATCAACTGATGACAAGCCTGGGAGTTCCCGAAATTGATGCCACTGTCACTATTGTTGAACAGTGGCCGGAGATTGTCGGTCCCGAGTTGGCTGAAGGGGTTGTAGCAGTAGCCGTGCGCGGTCAAGAGTTACTCGTGAGGGTTGATGACCCGGCGTGGGCCAGTCAGATTGCATGGTTGGAGGCTCAGTTGTTGGATCGGATTAATGACCTTGTTGGCCCTGGAAAGGTCACATCTGTAAGAGCCAGGATGGCACGAAGACCTGGGCTTTGAATAGCGTTCAAAAACAACCGGTCACACCAATGTGTTCGCACCGGTCACGGTCCCAAGGGTGATAGGCTATTCAGGTCGTGATAAGGCCATCTGACCTGCGATTTTATGTTTCCAGTGGGTGTGGTCAGGTGTCACTTCCCTCCCCCAAAGAACCGTACTCGGAGGGTGCCAAATGACAAGTGCAGAGGCTACCTACAGCGCTGCTGACATTACCGTTCTCGAAGGCCTTGAGGCTGTCCGTAAACGCCCCGGCATGTACATAGGTTCTACGGGACCAACGGGTCTGCACCACCTCGTCTGGGAGGTTGTTGACAACGCTGTGGATGAGGCTATGGCGGGCCATTGTTCACGGATAGTTGTGACCCTCCTTCCCGATGGCGGATGTCAAGTAGCTGATGACGGTCGTGGAATCCCCGTTGATCAGCACCACCAATATCCCGACCTGACAGCTGCCGAAGTCGTCCTTACGATTCTTCATGCTGGAGGCAAGTTTGGAGGTGAGGGGTACAAGGTCTCGGGTGGCCTCCATGGCGTGGGCATCTCTGTCGTGAACGCTCTGTCCAGTCGCCTAGAGGTGGAGATTGACCGTAGCGGGCGTCGCCATTACATGGATTTTGCCAACGGTGGGTGTCTAGCAACGAGCCTGACAGAGACTGGTCCTTCACCAGATGATCACACTGGTACCACTGTCCGCTTCTGGCCTGACCCGGCTGTGTTCGATGAAGTGAACTTCAGGGTCCAGACCCTTCTTGAACGCTTGCAGATGATGGCATTCTTGAATAGTGGCCTCAAGATAACTCTTGACGACCAGAGACCCGATGAAGGCGATCAAGTTGAGGCCACAACCTTCTGCTATGAGGGCGGCATCAGGGATTTCGTAGAACACCTCAACGCTTCAAAGGAGTCACTCTTTTCTTTGGTTGGGTACTTCGAGCAGCAGGATGAGGGCAATGAAGTCGAGCTAGCTTTCCAGTGGAATACCGGGTTCAACACTGACGGCCTCCACTCGTTCGCCAACGGGATCAACACCATTGAGGGAGGCATGCACGAAGAAGGCTTCCGAAGTGCCCTTACAGGCGTGCTGAACCGTTATGCCAAGAATCGTGGCTTCTTAAAAGAGAAGGACGACAACCTCAAGGGTGAGGACATTCGCGAAGGACTTACTGCGATCATCAGTGTCCGCCTACCCGATCCACAGTTCGAGGGCCAGACAAAGTCGAAGTTGGGCAACGTGGATATTCGTTCTCTCGTCCAAAGGGCAACGAATGAAAAGTTGAGTGACTGGTTAGAGGAGAACCCTTCTGAAGCGAGACGGATCACTCAGAAAGCCGTTAGTGCTCAGCGCGCCCGAATCGCAGCCCAGGAGGCTCGCCAGTCGGCTCGGCGAAAGTCGGCTCTCGACGGTGCCGGTATGCCGGACAAGCTCAAGGATTGTTCGTCGCGGGACCCGCGCGAATCGGAACTATTCATTGTGGAGGGTGACTCTGCTGGCGGCTCAGCAGTCCAGGCCCGTAATCCCCGCATCATGGCGATCCTTCCCATTCGGGGCAAGATCCTCAACGTTGAGCGGGCTCGCCCAGATCGGATGCTCAAGAACAACGAGATCCAGACACTAATTCAGGCCATAGGAGCCGGTTTTGGAGACGACTTCGACCTCGACAAGATCCGCTACCACAAGGTAATCCTGCTTTGTGATGCCGATGTCGACGGAAGCCACATTCGGACCCTGCTGCTCACATTCTTCTTCAGACAGATGAGACCCCTCGTTGATGCAGGGCACGTTTTTATTGCTCAACCACCATTGTTCTCAACGGTCATTGGCAGGGAGAAGGTCTACCTAAAGGACGATCACGCAAAAACAGCATTTTTACTTGACAACCCGGATCACAAACGCGAGTTCCAGCGTTTGAAGGGACTCGGTGAAATGGACTTCGATGAACTTCATGAGACCACAATGGAAACCTCCAGTCGGAGCCTCCTCCAGGTGTCAGTGGAGATGGGATCAATCGCCGATGAGGCGTTTTCAGTCCTGATGGGCGAAGACGTAGAAAGCCGGAAGAAATTCATCCAGATGAATGCCCGCGACGTTCGGTTTTTGGACATCTGATGGACGACACGACACCGGACGAAGTAGAAGCGATAGCCACCTCAACTGACGGCGACACCATCACCGGTTCTATCCAACCCATCGAGATCCAAGAGGAGATGGAAAGGTCCTTTCTGGACTACGCCATGTCGGTGATCGTGGCGAGGGCACTACCCGACGCCCGGGATGGCCTCAAGCCCGTTCACCGACGAATTCTCTGGGGTATGTATGACTTGGGTGCGAGGCCCGACCGTCCCACGATGAAATGCGCCCGGGTGACTGGCGAAGTTATGGGCAAGTATCACCCCCATGGTGACCAGGCCATCTACGACGCGCTTGTCCGGATGGGTCAGAACTTCAGCGTCCGCCACCTCCTAGTTCATCCGAAGGGCAACTTCGGGTACTCACCTGACGATTCACCTGCGGCCCCCCGCTACACCGAATGCCGGCTCAAGCCAATCGCCCTCTCAGTCCTAGACGGAATTGACGAGGACACGGTCGACTTCACCGAGAACTACTCGGGGGAGTTCACCGAGCCAACCGTGATGCCGGCCCGATTCCCGAACCTCTTGGTTAATGGCAGCCAGGGCATTGCCGTTGGAATGGCCACCAACATTCCGTCCCACAACCTGGCTGAAGTGATTGATGCAACGGTATGTCTGATCGACAATCCTGACGCAACCCCCGACGATCTGATGGAGTTCCTGCCGGCACCCGACTTCCCAACCGGTGCCTTGATCTTGGGACGTACTGGTGCTCGTGAGGCTTATCAGACTGGTCGTGGCACGATTCGCCTCCGCGCCTGTACTGAGATTGAGGAAGGTTCCCGGTCAACTCAAATCGTGGTCAGTGAACTTCCGTACCAGGCCAGCCCAAACCAGATCATGTCCAAGATCAGAGACCTCGTCGATGCAGGTGAGATCGACGGTATTGCCGACGTCAACGATGAGTCCGCACAAGGTCAGACACGGATTGTCATTAGGCTAAAAAGGGATGCCGCACCACTCGTAACCCTGAATAACCTGTTCAAGCGGACTCCACTGCAGACAACTTTTTCGGTGAACTCAGTGGCTCTTGTAGACGGCGTGCCACGGACCCTCAATCTGCGCCAGATGTTGCAAGCCTACGTGGACCATCAAATCATGGTGGTCCGTCGTCGCTCCCAGTACCGACTCAACAAGGCTCGTGCAGAAGCCCATATCACCGAAGGTTTGATCAAGGCCTTGGAGCAGATTGATGACGTCATCGTCCTTATCCGGGGATCAGCTGATCGTTCTGCTGCCCGCGAAGGCCTTATGGACGACACCTTTGGGTTCTCAGAAGTCCAAGCCAACCACATTCTCGACATGCAACTAGTTCGGCTTACGCGGCTAGGTCGTTCAAGCCTAGAAGACCGCCTCCGTGAACTTGCTGCCATCATTGCCGACTTGGAAGAGGTGCTGGCGGACAAAGGTCGTCTCCTTGGTGTGATCAAAGATGAGCTAACCGAAGTTCGTGAGAGGTATGCAGAACCGCGGCGTAGTCAAATCGTCCATGATCCTGGAGAACTCGACATTGAGGACCTGATCGATGACGAGGAGATGGTGTTTGCCATGAGTTCTTCGGGCTATGTCAAGACCATGTCAGCTACTGAGTTCCGCACCCAGGGTCGTGGCGGCAAAGGTGTTACAGGGGCGCGGCTCAAGGATGAGGACGCCGTGTCGCATCTAATCCACACGACGGCACACGCATACCTCCTGTTCTTCTCCACCCGAGGCAGGGTTTATCGCTTGAAGGCACATGAAGTTCCCATGGCCGGGCGGACCGCCAGAGGCACCTCGATTGTGAACCTCCTACCCCTCCATTCCGATGAACGGATCCACGCGGTCGTAGATACCCGTGACTATGAGACCCACAGGTACCTCTTCTTTGCAACTAGGTCGGGACGCGTCAAGAAGACCCTATTCACCGCTTACGACTCGTCCCTGAAGGCTGGTCTCATAGCGGTGAAGTTGAACGACGGTGATGAGTTGGTGGCAGTCGTGCCCACAAGTGGCGATGACGACATCTTGTTGGTGTCGAGGACCGGTCAGACGCTGCGCATCGGCGAAGATGAAGTCCGGGCGATGGGTCGTGATGCAGCCGGTGTCAAGGGAATGGGGTTTCGTGGTGACGATGAATTGGTGTCTTGTGCCGTCGTGAATCCTGATGCGTCAGTTTTTCATCTCACGACACGGGGTTATGGCAAACGTACCGCTGCCGAGGAGTTCACCCGCAGGGGTCGTGGTGGGCTGGGAGTGAGAGGCATCAAGACCACTGAGGATCGAGGTCAGGTAGCCGGAGCGCTTGTAGTCGATGAAGCCGACGACGTGTTTGCTGTTACGACCAGTGGGATGATCGTCCGGATGCCGGTATCGGAGATCTCTGTCCAGGGGCGTGATGCAACAGGTGTAGCCGTCATGTCACCCGGTGAGGGAAACGAGGTGGCAGCTGTTTCGCCAGTTCCATATCAAGACGAAGACCACGACTGAGGTCATTTACCCAACCGTCTCCACCAGATGTCTAAGAGGCAGTGAGGCAACTCCGCCTATTGACGGCATCGTGTTCGAGTCCTCACCAGCTCCCGATCACTCGGGCCTGCAACCGGGGCGAACCCCGTGGCTGCTTTACTGAGTCGTAGACTTCCCTGCTGTGGCCGACCAGGAGACCGACGACGCGACCGTGGAGGGTGAATCAGCTGGGGTGTCAGCGGATACTTCACCGCCACAGTCGTCAGCAGACCTGCTGGCCCGTGTAGCCGCGGCCAAAGGAACGGGTTCTCCAGATCCGGTAGTTCAGTCGATTGGAGACATCGGATCAGTAGATGGACCTAGTGGTCAGGTGTTCAGGAGAGGTCGCAGGGTGGGGCGGAACCCGGATGGAAGACGAATGACCATGTCCGGTGCACGGGTGCCGATCAAGGATTGGCTTCCACGTACCGCTACGCGACAACCAGTTGGCAGCACTCGGAGCGGCGGGTACAGGGTGCGTCGGGTGCGTCGTTTACTAAGACATGTTGAGCCATGGTCAGTACTTAAGGTCACGCTGGTGTTCTATTTTTGTGTATGGGGCTTGGTAGCCATTTCTACCCGAATGCTCTGGAGTGCAGCAGAGGACGCTGGCACTATCGCCAAGATTGAAAACTTTGTGGAGGAGTTGTTCACCCTCGAGACCTTTGAGTTTGACTCAGATCAGATATTGCGGGTTTTCACGCTAGGTGGCCTTGTTTTGGTCATTGGTGGCACCGGCGTGACAGTGCTCTTAGTGGTGCTCTTTAACCTGATCAGCGATCTAATGGGAGGGGTTCGCTTCACGATGATCGAAGAGGAGACAGCGGTTCGACAACGTCGCCTCAGACACGGAGACCAGGAACTCAACGAACCGATGTCGGCTGGTTCCCATTCTGACAGCGGCCAACCCGACTGACTACAGATTGGGTAGTCAGGGATTGGCGCTGGGCGATACCGTTCCCGGTCCGCGGGGCTATAGCTCAGTCGGTTAGAGCGCACCCCTGATAAGGGTGAGGTCGCTGGTTCGATTCCAGCTAGCCCCACGTCAACCCTGTCGAAAGTTGTTGACGATTACTTTGGCTGTCATGACAGGTTGACTGGGCTACCCAGGGAGGTCAGGCGCATATGAGGGCCATCTTGAGGGCCATCAGGCAAGCGACGGCCGCTGTGTCGGTGGCAGCTGCGGTGGTTACGGCCCTGCGACTCCGTGGAAGGGTGACAGTTCCCAGACAGTCAGGCGGATGGCGGAAGCTAAACGGACCGGATCTTCGCTGATGCGCGTGGCAGTGTTGGGTGCTGGCGCAGTAGGTGCCAGGGTTGCACGGCAACTTCTTGTCGCCGACAGTGTCGATCAGTTGGTTCTACGTGACACCTCGGCAGAGAGATTGGCTTGGGCGGCGAGGACAATTGGTGACCGTGTCATCATCGAACATCACCCCTTTCCGACGGCACTTGATGCGGACGCCGTGGTGGTGACCAGTCCTCGTGGTACCCAGTTGGCTGCGGTCAAAGAGGCGATATCAACCGGTCGCCCCGCTGTTCTCGCGTGTGATGGATTGGCAGAAACCATCGCGATACTCAAGCTAGATCGGGCTGCACGTGACGCTGGCATTCCGGTGGTTGTAGGTGCTGGTTTTGCACCGGGCCTCACCTGTGTGCTCGTAGCACATGGAATGTCATGGTTCGACGAGGTGGACGAAATCCACATCTACAAGATGGGTGCTGGTGGACCGGCGTGTGCCTTAGTCCACCATCGGGCTCTCAGTCGCTTCTCGTATGACTGGCGCGATGGTGACTGGATTAGGAGGCCAGGTGGCTCTGGTAGGGAGTTGTGTTGGTTTCCCGAACCGGTCGGCCCCCGTGACTGCTACCGGGCGGCTTTGGCGGATCCGGTACTGCTCCACCATGCCTTTCCCGGTATCGATCGGATTACCTCCAGGATGGCGGCAACCCGACGGGATCGGCTGACAGCGACCATGCCAATGCTTGCCCCTGCCCACGCCGAAGGAGGTTCAGGTGCGGTCAGGGTGGAGTTGAGGGGTCGACGGGGAACCACCCAGGAGACCCTGGTTCTGGGTGCTACAGAGCGGCCGGCCGTTGGTGCAGCGGCTGTAGTGGCAATAGCCACCGAGTGGGTTCTCAGTGGCAAAGTAGCCGGTCGCGGCATGTCAGGATTAGCCGAAGTGGACGACCCTGTCGGGTTCTTGGGTGAGTTGGCTAAGAGGGGCCTAGTCGTCGAAATATTTGAAGGCGACGGAGTGGTCGTCTGAGAGTTCAAGATTGTTTCTAACGGCCCACCATTGCCAGGAGCCCATTGTGGAGGGCGAGGTTTGTGGCGATCGCATCGCCGCCCTCGGCGGTGATGTTGCCAGCCATGTCGGTGAAGATGCCACCAGCCTCTGGCAGAATCGTCAACATCGGAGCCACATCCCACCGATTGACTATGGGGTCGACCATGGCGTCGGCCCTGCCGGTGGCGACGAGAACGTATCCGTACGAATCACCCCAGGTCCGTATGAGTGCCCCACCCTTTATCAAAGGGTCCATGCGTGCGGCAGATCCCCAGTAGTCGACCCCGCTGGTGACAATGAAAGCACCATTCAGGTCTTCCCTGTCTCTCACCCGGGTGGGAACTCCGTTTGCATAGCAGCCGAGTCCTCGACCGGCCCAGATGCACTCATCGAGGGCTGGGATGTTGATGACTCCAACAGCAGGGCCGTGGACGTCTTCAAGGGCGACAAGGTTGCCATATAGGGGAACCCCCTGGATGAACGAGACCGTTCCATCGATCGGGTCCACTATCCAGGTCCGCCCAGAGTCACCTATCTGGTCACCTTCCTCTTCGCCAACTATCGAATCATTGGGGTAAGCACTCGAAATTCGTTCTCGTAATAGCCTCTCAGCTCGTCGGTCCGCGATGGTTACAGGACTTCCATCGTCCTTCCCTTCGACATCCATGCCTGGAGAGCGGAAGAGTTCCAGGGTCAGTTCACCTGCTTCGCGTGCTACCGAGACGGCGAAGTCAACGAGATCCTGGCTTACCGGTGGCAGTGCTGGAGTCACGGACGAGAAGCCTATGGTCCGTCCTGATGCCACCGGGTGGCATTACCGGAGAGGTTCGTCCCTTCAAGGTTCGCCCTTGATTCGATCGTGTAGTCGTTGACCTCCACGACAACCACGCTACGGCCCGACCAGAAGGACTGCCAGATTGGCCATGGTCTCCCCAAGGGAGGGGTGACAGCAGGCTTCGATGTCCCCACATCTGGGTGTACCACGCGTGCGTGCTCTAACTTCGAGACATGCGAATCTGGATGGTGTCGGCTTTAGTGGCCATGACGGTCATTGCGTGTGGTTCTGACATCCGGTTAGTTAAGGACACGCCTGAGCGTTGGCCAGTCGCGACTAGGGCGGACGGCACAGGTAGATGACCGAACAACCCGTTTCCCTGCTCACCGTTGACCCCGACAAGCCATCGCTGTTTCTCCCAACGGCAATGTCACGCGGCCCCTGGGCTGTCGAGGCCCTTCACGGAGGCGTAGGAAGTGCCACGTTCGCCCGCTCACTCGAGCACCTTCTTCCTGATCAACGCCTCAGCCGGCTCACGATTGACCTCCTTCGCCCCTACCCCATGGCCGGCTTTGAAGTGGAGGTAGAGGTCGTCCGAGGCGGTCGTTCAGTCACGACCACGGTGGGGAGCGCCGTCGACCAGTCGGGACGGGTGGTCGCTCGTGCCACTGCGCTGCATCAGGTACCTGCGCCCGTGAGTGCGACGACAACACCGGACTTCTCCGTCCCGCCAGGACCCGATGGCCTTGATGAGAAGCCGATGACCGACGGCAGTTTGAACAGCCACGGGTTCGACGATGTGGGTCGTTTCATCATGACCCGCGCCCCGGTCGGTGGGGAGCCCGGATGCGGAAGGGCCACCGTCTGGCTCCGGATCCCCGACCTGATAGAAGGCGAGTACACGACACCGTGGCAGCGCTCCGTCATCGCAGCTGACTGCTGCAACTGGTTCGGACGCCACGCCGAATCATCTGAGGTCTCGTTCGTCAACCCGGATCTGACCGTTCACCTTCACCGTGACCCGGTCGGAGAGTGGATCGGCCTAGACGTCACCAGCCGTTGGGAGGCCAACGGTGTCGGCCTCGCCTCTGCAGTCCTCTTTGACACAGGTGGGCCAGTTGGAATGGCCGCTCAGACCCTCTTGCTCAGACCCATCGCCCAACCAGGGGTCTCGGCAGGTTATTGAAATCGGCTCGGCAGGTTTCGACCACCCAGAGTGGTCGCCGCGGTTGAAGACACCCTCACAGCCGTGATTCTGACCTGGGTAAGTGGTTGGCGCGCTTGGAGGGACTCGAACCCCCAACCTTCTGATCCGTAATCAGATGCTCTATCCAATTGAGCTA